>JAISWS010000215.1 GCA_031270725.1 Syntrophomonadaceae bacterium
TGAAGACGAAGATGATAATGATAACGGCGACAGCGGCAACCCCCCTGGGGTTCCCAGCGAAGTGATACCCAATACTCCCACTCCGACCAGTCCGGGCAACTCGCTGATACCCAATGAGGACGGCACTTACACTGAGCTGGACGAAGACGGTATACCACTGGGGGTATGGGAACTGGACGAAGACGGCGAGTGGGAATTCCTCCCTGAGGATATTCCGCTGGGACTGTTGGAGCTGCCCGATACCGGCAGCGTTATGATACTAACCGGCCTGATTGCCGCGGGTATTCTGTGCGCCGCCGGAGTCGCCGTCGGACGCGGGAGAAAAGAAGAATAACGTTGCGTCAGACGCGGCCGCGATTACAACTTTCCGACAAATAAATAAAGACCAAACGCCGCCCCGATTATACGGGGCGGCTGTAATTAAAAGGCGGGTGATTTTTTTATTATTTTACGTAAAAAGAGCTTTCAAAGGAAGGCATTGACCCCAAAATACTTACAGAGCCGATTTTCATATGTACTTCATCTATGGCAATTCCGGAACGATAATGCCTGTCAACGTATATCTGTGTCGAGGGGGGATTCTTCATGTTCCGCCCAGCTTTCATTGAGTTCCGTAATATCCTCTTGCTCTATTAGTTCATTGTAATACTGGGATTCTTCATGTTCCGCCCGGCTTTCATTGAGTTTATTTAAATCGCGCCGTTTCGCCTCTTCTAAAGCGCGCTGTGCAGCGAGCATAGCGGCTTCTTGTTCGTTTTTAATTTGTTGTTGTTCCCATGCTCCTTTCCTTAGAATTTCAGGTATATTCAGGTATATAAAGTATAGAAATAAAAAGGCTTGCAATAAAAAACGAACCCACAAGTATTATTAATCCTGAAGAAAATCCGGCTGTAAGGAACAAGAGGCTTGGTAAAAATACTACGCCCGCTAAACAACCCATTTTATCCATTTCTGACTTTATTAGCCTTTATCGTTTGATTTTACTGATTATATCGTATTTACGGAATTTGCATAAAAATCAGGCCGCAGCCGGCAAAACAGCTGGAATAATTTTCATATAATACCATATCTATTTTAAAGAAGGTGGTGTTTATATGACAAATGAAAGCGCGCTGAAAATCCGAAAAGAAATTGTGCCTTATCTGCCGCCCGCCCTGCAAAGCAAAATAAACGCCCTGGATGAAGGCCATTATGACGCTTTGGAAGAAATCCGCCTGCGGGTGAATCAGCCGGTGGCGCTTAATATGGGTAAACGCGAGGTTACTTTGGACGATAAAGGAGTGTTAAGGGAAGATTTCAAGCGCGGTTACATAATTAATAAGGAAGATATGAAAAGGACGGTGGCCTCTGTAAGCGAAAACTCGTATTACGCTTATGAGGAGGATATTAAAAGAGGCTTTATTACTCTGCCGGGCGGCCACCGGGTAGGCTTGGCGGGACAGGTCGTCTGGCGGGGGAATGAAGTGGGAATGATGAAAAATATTTCCAGCCTCTGTTTCCGGATCGCCCGCGAAAAAAAAGGCTGCGCCGAAAGCCTGCTGCCGCATATAGAAACAGAAGAGGGGATTATGAGCGCGCTGCTCGTTTCTCCTCCCCGCTGCGGCAAGACTACGATTCTGAGGGATTTAGCGCGGTTATTGGCCGGGGGAGCGGGGGACAAAAAGGCTAAGAATGTGGTGATTGTGGATGAGCGTTCGGAATTGGCGGGCTGTTATGGAGGAGTACCGCAGTTGGATGTCGGCGGCCATACCGACGTTCTGGACGCCTGTCCCAAAGCGGCGGGGATGATGATGGCGCTGCGTTCTTTGGCGCCGCAAATTATTGTTACCGATGAAATCGGACGGGATGAAGACGCGGCAGCGGTTCAGGAGTGCCTGAACGCGGGAGTGAAGGTAATCAGCAGCTTTCACGCCGCCAGTTTTGAAGAACTTAAACGCCGGCCAGCCACTAAACGCCTGCTGGCGGCTGAGGCTTTTCAGGTAGGAATATTGCTTTCGCGCCGGAACGGGCCCGGTACTATTCAGGAAATCGCGGGGTGGGATTAAAATGTGGCTTAAAGTGCTGGGGGGGATTCTGATTGTAGCCGGGTGCGGAGTATGGGGATTACTGGAAGCGAAAAAAATTCGCCGGCGGCTGGAACAGATTAAGGAACTGCGGTTGGCTTTGAATTTTTTGGAAAAGGATATTACTTTAATGTATGTGCCATTGTCGGAAGCGCTGGATAATGCCGGAGATTTTTGCGATGGCGGCATAGGTTGTTTTTTCAGACGCGGCGCGGCTTCTTTGCGGGAAAAGTCGGGGATTACAGCCGGTGAGGCCTGGCGTTCGGGTTTGGCGGAACTGAAAAAGCACAGCGCTTTGAGAGAGCCGGAGCTGCGTTTATTGGAGGGAGTCGCGGAGCAAATAGGAATTTCCGAAGCCGGGGAACAGCGGAAATGCTTGGATCTGGTCAGCGAACAATTAAAGATAATCGAAACCCGTAATTACGAAAACATGGAGAACAATCAGAAGCTATGGGTATATGGCGGTTTTGTGCTGGGCGCGGTTGTGGTACTGCTACTGATTTAATCGCGGGGATTCTTAATAAATAGGGGGCGTTAGCCGGGTATGGATATTGATATTATTTTTCGCATTGCCGGTATTGGAATTTTGATTTCCGTTTTATCAATTGTACTTAAACAGGCCAAAAAAGAAGAGCAGGCGGAAATGCTTACTTTAGCCGGAGTAGTAGTGGTACTGATCATCGTGGTTCAGCTGCTGAGCCAGTTGTTTACTGTGGTAAGGTCTGTTTTCAGTTTTTGAGAATTTTCATTTGCGAAGCAAAGGAGCGATCTGATTGGAAATAGGACAGATTGTCGGACTGGCTTTAGTCACTACCGTAATGATATTAATTATCCGCCAGCAGAAACCGGTTATGGCGGTGGTAGTCAGCGTCGTTTTCAGCGTCATAGTTTTGACTATGATGATTGACAAGCTGGATATGGTCATACAGGTTATGGGGGATCTGAATCAGAAAGCGGAGGTGAATTATTTTTTCTTTACGACGCTGCTCAAGATTTTAGGAATAGCCTATTTAGGGGAGTTTGTGGTGGTTATCTGCCAGGACGCCGGAGAACAAGCCGTTGCTAAAAAAGTGGAATTCGCGGTTAAAATCATTATCGCCGTATTGGCTTTACCGATTATGGTGGCGATTTTGGAATCTCTTATGCAGCTGCTGCCCGGGTAAAAAAGTGAACGCTACAAAATGAGGAGGGGTTTAATTGCCAAAAAAAGCGGCCTGGGTGTTAGGGCTATTTTTAACTTTATTTAGTTTTCAGGCGGCTTACGCGGCTGAACCGGGAGGAGGCGCGGAAACTTTTTCCTGGCCTGACGCGCTGGAACAGCTGGATACGGATACCCTTGAAGAGTATAAAAATAATATTGAAAGAGAATTGGATTTCAAGTTAAACCAAACCTCGGTTACTCAGTGGCTGAAAGATTTTGTAAGCGGCGGCTGGTCCTTTGACCTTAAGTCTTTAGGAGAAACTCTAGGCGGGGTTTTTTTGCGGGAAGTTAAAGTCAACGCTTCTTTATTAGGGAAGCTGATATTGCTGTCAGTGGTTACCGCTTTGCTGATGAATCTGCAAACGTCGTTTTCGTCCGGTGTAGCCCGAATATCGCATTGGGTTTGCTTTTTAGCTATTTCAGCGCTGGCGTTAGGGTCTTTTAAAGTGGCTTTTGCTTTAGCCGCTGATACCATTGACAGCATGGTAGCGTTTATGATGGGGATGCTGCCGCAGATGCTGCTTTTAAGTGCCGCGCTGGGCAGCCTTAATTCTTCCGTTGTGCTGCTTCCGTTGCTTATGAGCTCCGCCGCCGCTTTTGCGGCGGCTATTAAAAATATCGTTTTTCCCCTGATAATCATGTCAGCTATTATGAGCATTGTCAATAACTTGTCAGACAGCCTGAAAGTGGAAAGATTGGGGCGCTTTTTCAGACAGGCGGCGCAGCTGTCCCTGAGTTTGTTTGTAACCGTATTTGTAGGAATTATAACTCTGCAGGCCGTCTATGTTTCCTCTTTGGATAAAATAACTCTGCGGACGACTAAATTTGTGACTGACAACGCCATTCCGGTAGTGGGGAAAATGTTTTCCGACACAATCGAAGTGGCGGCCGGCTATGTAGCGATGCTGAAACAAGGGCTGGGCTTGCTGGGGGTTCTTATTATTTTAGGGCTCATACTTTACCCGCTACTTAAAATCGCGGCCGTCGCTTTGATTTATAAAATATCGGGCGCGATTGTTGAACCTATGGGTAATTCTAAAACAGCGGCGGTGCTGGAAAGCATGAGTTCGCATTTGTTTTTAATACTGTCAGCGATGGCGGCTATCGGGTTGATGTTTATGGTGATGATCGCTTTGCTGGTAGGAATGGCCAACGGGTTTTCGGCTCTGCGTTAGCCTTTTAAAGGGGTGATGGAATGGATATGCTGGCGGATATGGTCCGTAATATTTTAGTAATAGTGATAATAACCAGTTTTATGGAATTACTCCTGCCGGATGGCACGATTAAACCTTTTGTAAGGTTTGTTATCGGCCTGTTCGTCATTATTGCCGTTTTGACCCAGGCGGCGGCTGTGTTTGACAAAAGCGGCAGCCTGCCGGTAACTTTATGGGATACGGCGGTCAGCGGCGACGCGGCAGCCAGCGGTATGGCAAAAGAAGCCATAAAAGAAGCCATGATAGAAGAACGGGGGCAGCTGCTCAATGGAAAGATAATGGACAGGGCGTACCAGGAGGTCAGCTCAAAAATGGACGGCCAGATCAGCGCGTTAGTTTTACTGATGCCGGAAGTAAGGGAGGTGGAAACGGAGACGCTGGCGGATGAAAAACATAATGTTCATACTGTAAATCTTTGGGTGAGTTTGGAAAATGATATTACGGGTCGCGATATTCAGGAAAACCGGGAAAAGAGTGAAAATGTTCCTGTATTGCCTGATAAAGCAAACCGGGCCGATACGGAAGAAACGGCCAATAAAATCAAACGGATAATAAGCGGTTTTTACGGCTTTCAAGATGTGAAAGTGAACATAACTATCAGGGAGGAATAGCTATGAAAGAAGATATACTGCGGAAGCTTAAAGAAAAAAAAGACCAGGGAGAGCAGTGGTTCAAGGGGGAAAGGAGCAAATACATAATTGTTATATTGGTTTCGATAGGGCTGCTGGTTTTATTATGGCCTTCCCCGGCGCGAAATACCGATACGGAAGCGGGAGGCAGCCCAATAACAGAAACCAGGCCTTTAAGCGCGGGCGGACATAAAGAAAAAATGATCGGAGAGTTGGAGAGTATTTTAGCAAACGTATCCGGCGCGGGGCAGGTAAAAGTAAATTTAACTTTATCCTCGGAGGGAGTAAAGACTTACGCGACCAATGAACGGGTGGAAAGACGGGACATAGATGAAAACGATTCCGTCCGGACAGTAAAAAAAACCGCCGAGGAAAGTTCCAATAAAGATATTGCCGTCAGCGGCGGCAGCCCCTTATTGGTTGAAGATAAGACGCCGGAAGTAATCGGGGTTTTAGTAGTAGCGCAGGGGGCTAAAGACGCGGCGGTAAAAGAGGAATTAATTAAAGCTACCGCAACTTTGTTAAATATTTCTTATAACAAGGTAGAAGTAGTGGCTAAGCAGGGAGGAAATATGTAAATGGTACTCAATTTGAACAAGAAATCGTTTTTGATAGCGGTGGCTTTGTGTTTGATAATTGCCCTTAGCTTTGTGAAAATCCTTAACATAAAAATAGACGGGGAAACGGCGGATTTGACAAAGACGGAAACCCCGCCGCCGCAAGTCCACGAGCAAGCGGCGGAGCAGCAGATATCCGCTTCCGGCTTTTTTGCGG
>JAISWS010000192.1 GCA_031270725.1 Syntrophomonadaceae bacterium
TTTAATGCGGAAATACGTCGGCAAGGGCTATTTTCCCCGGATTGAGCCACCGATGGGCAAAGACTTCAACGAGGACTTGCAGACCCACAGAGCGCAAATACGAGCCGAGAAACGCGCCAAAGCGCGACGCCATGACGTAATTATTTAGCACCGACAAAACTCATAATATCAGCGTGTTTAAGCCCTGTTTCCGCGCGGGTAAGGGTTACCACGGAACACAGGGATTTTATGCGTTTTAAGGGCGCACACGCGCCGGAAAGGACGGATATATGAATACGGTTGACAAAAGCACCGACAAACGCCCGGACAAGGGCGGCGAGATACCCAAAATGACAAAGAAAGTCGGAAACACGACCTATGACGTTTTTATCCATTTC
This sequence comes from Syntrophomonadaceae bacterium, assembly GCA_031270725.1. Lineage (GTDB taxonomy): Bacteria > Bacillota > Syntrophomonadia > Syntrophomonadales > Syntrophomonadaceae > JAISDD01. The sequence goes on from JAISWS010000192.1 coordinate 378, forward strand.
AGCGAAACGAGCAAAGAAACCATGACCGACAAGGTTTTGCGGCTAATCCGCAACGAGGTTATTTCCAAAGGCTGATATTGCCTTGACTGCGGCGGTTGCGGTGTATGTGTGACCGCCGTAGCCATAAAAAAATGCGGATACTTTTTTCTTCGTACCCTATTGACAAGACCCGAAGGAACAGATGCAGATTGGGTTTATCAAATCCCAGTGACTCGTGATTGTCTAATCAGTATCCTTGAAAGCGCGGCGTTTAAGTATTTGAATTTAAAACGTGGTATTCCTTTTTCAATGAGCAATAGAACAATTGCTTTTTTAGGGAAAAATGATGGTCTACAAATGTCTTCGCAACTTGAGTTCTCAGAATTCTTAAATCAGCATTTCAATAATATCGAAATAATAGACGACTTATCGTCAGACCATGATATTAAAGGCGTAGAGATTGAATTGACCAATAGAATAGTAGCATGGGTTAAGGAACACACAATATGAGTCGCTTTACGCGGCTCTTTTTGCGTCATCTGACATTTGCCCCCCTCTCTCGTCGCTTCCAAGGCAAAATTAAAAGGTTTAGGCAAAGTTATAAGGTTCTCAAAAATTACAATGATCAACGAGTTTCTGAACCATTGACCAATGCCTCCAACCAAATGGAAAACAGCTGTGAAATCCACTCCGATGTTTTGCGTCTTCCCTCGAACGGGACATAACCCCTGTATTTGTACAGATAATCTATCTTCCATTTGTCCGGCTCGCTCTGTTTTTCTTTCAGCAGTTGCACAATCCGTTCAGTGCCATGCTCATTTTGCAAACCCTTTTTACCGATGATATAAACGAGGTCAGTAAGTGAAAGGGCGTAATTCTGCGGCATCATAATGTCTGTAATGTGTGAGCTAATCGGCATATCGGATGACAGTCTGAGATACATATTGTGATGTAGCATATAGGAAACACCTTGCTTAAGCAACGCCTCAACTTTCGAATCATTAACTCTTTCATGATAATCAATAAGAGCCAAGACCGTCTTTCCAATTCCGATATAACAGGGCGTATTCCTCAAACATCCGCCGTGCTTGCATACCCCTTCATGTTGCCATGCGGAAGTACTGTTGCGCTCAAACAGTTGGTAATGTTTTATCCAACCGAGTGCCGCCTGCGCTTGGGCACTTTCGTGAAAACCAAGACGGCAATACGCCTGTAGAAGCATCGCATTGTAGCACGGTACAATTTCATTCACACCACCGAGCGGAGCAAAGCCCTCTTTGGTCGCTATGTTGCTGTTTATATACTCAAGCAACCGCCGGGTATACGGGAGACGCTCCATATGGGGAATCTCGCTGATTCCCATAATGCGAAAAACAGCAAATAAAGGGTGTTCGATGTAATCTGCAGTCAGCTTTTTCACTAATGCGGACGAATTCAAATGCTCTTCAATTGCAGTATCGTCAAGCGCTATGCCCCGCTCAAACACAATCCTTAAACTCAGTGCACTATCCATCTCTTCAATCCTTCCAATCCCACCAGTTTGCCTTGCTCTCCGGCAACTGCCCGTCGTGGTCGGCGTAATGCACTGCCAGCCGATAGCAGTACAGGGCGCACCGGTCGACCTGAACGCCCTGAGCAAAGCAGTCCTTGGCGTAAACCTCATCGGGGTCTTGCCCTTTGAGGGATTCAATATTCGGGTATCCGGCACGGGTCAGGTGGTCTGCCATGTTCTTGCCGATGCCGGGGATTTTCGTCAGGTCGGTCATTTTACGCTCTCCGTATCGGATGTCGAAGCACAGTTTTCAGTTTTTCCGGCGCAACTTTGCGCGGGTCGGATAGGTATATTTCGTGGTGACGACGGCCGCCTTCCATATCGATAACATAGCCATTATCCACCGCAAAGCGGTCAAGTGTCGCCACGGTTGCAGGTTCGTTGTCATATGAGCCGATATGCATCACTTGAACACACAAGCCCTCTGTAATTGTTTCAAGCCGAGCCTTTGATACGTTGGAATTCGGTTTCTTTTTGGAGAATATGGTTCTTGCGCCCTCAAATACTTCGCTCGTCACGAACTCCGGCTGACGAATAAGCATAGTCCAGACAAATTTACTTTTATCGGTTATCGCCGCACCGCCGCCTTTGAAATCGTCAGTTACTTCCCAAAATCCCTCAAGTGGCGGCACGACATATTCCAGAACCGCCTTGTTGCCCATTTTTATTGCATAGGAAAGCCCATAAAGCAACTCGACGGCAGCGGCATACTCCGCACTTGAATTCGGGTCGCCCTTGCCGTCGACAGCAATAAACTTCATCTCAGGCACATCAATAATAGAGGGAGATGTTTTTGGCTGGTACAGTTCTTTTTCAGTTTTCTTAAAATCTATCGCCATTGCGTTTCCTCACTTTCGGCTTAATAAGGTCGTAGCTGTTCCCGATTTGCCGCTTTATTTCCTCTTCTGGCACGTCCACCTCGCGCGAACTCTTTCCGATTTTGACCCAATTGTCCTTGAAGCTCGGATTAGTCAAAATGTAAACGTAGCCCATTATTCCGCTCAACGTTTCGTTGCCCTCCGGCTCGCGCTTTTACTGTCTTTTGGCTCCGGCTTATCGGGCAGTATTTCCATGATGTCACCGATGTCGCATTCCAATGACTTGCAGATTTTTTGAAGTATATCGGTTGTGACATTATCGCTACGAGAGAGCTTGTTCACGGTGTAGGAACTGCCCCCGGCAACAGTGACTAAGCTTACCCGGTTTATAATTTAAATATGGAAACAACATCCTATTCGCAATAGTTTATATTATCAGATACCTCGTGAGGAGTGGCAAACGCCTCTTCCGATTCCGTATACCCCAGCGCTACAGCGCATACGGGAGTATAACCTTCCGGTACTCCGATTTTCGCCGGCAAGCCGCTGTCGGCGGTCAAAGCTAAAATCGGCGAAATCATGTAGCAGGAGCCCAAACCCAAAGCGGTAGCCGCTATCGTTACAGCCGTAGCCGAACAGGAAGCGGTCGCCTGAGCGTAAGGGCCTTTTTCCGCTGATATTACAAATAAAGCCGGCGCCCCGTATATCGGCCTGTATCCGGGCGTATCAGCCCGCTGCATCAAAAAATCGTTACCGGAATTTTTCATCGCTTCTAAAGCCTTTTCATCAATATCTAGCAAAATACTCGTATTAGTAACCACCGATATGTGGAAACCTCCGGACTTGGGCGCGCTGTTGGCCGCCCTCGCCAAAGTATTTATCTTGTCCGTTTCCACTGGTTTGCTTACATAACTCCGTATGCTTTTTCTCTTTTCAATCGCTTTGATAGCATCCACAGGGTATTCCTCCTTTTAAAGTCCTAAAGACAATTAAGCTGTCCGTTGTTCAGCTTCATATTTTATTATATTGTATCCCGATATTCAAAAAAAGAAAATTTTCCGGTTCCGCTTTTTAAAGAAGCGCAAAAACTATTTGGCTTCGGCTTTTTTCATCAGATGGCTCAGGTTATTAAGGTCTATTAAGCCGGTATTATCCGGTGTATAGCCGCTCATCAGGCTATCGGCAACCGCGTTGGCGGTGTCCAGGGATGTGAGACAGGGAATGCCAAGTTTACTGGCCTTGCGGCGTATTTTGACGCTGTCCCGTTCAGGATTACGCCCTTTGGTAGAAGTGGATATTATATAATTAACCTCTCCGCCTTCCAGTAAAGTCATTACATTATTTTTATTTTCATGTATTTTATGCACCCGCTGTACTTTCAAACCGGATCCGGACAGCACGTCTGCCGTGCCGCTGGTAGCGTACAATTCAAAGCCTATTTGATGGAATTTTTTGGCGATAGCCGCAATTTCAGGTTTTTCAGTGTCCCGTACGCTTATAAATACACTACCGGCTTTTACCAAAGAATATCCGGCTGAAAGCAAGCCCTTGTAAAGCGCTTCTTGTAAATTTTTCCCAATTCCAAGCACTTCTCCGGTAGATTTCATTTCCGGCCCTAAATGAGTATCCACATCCGTCAGTTTTTCAAAAGAAAATACCGGCACTTTTACTGCCGTATACGGAGTAGGTTCGTATATGCCGGAACCAAAACCTAAATCCAGCAGTTTTTCGCCTAAACTGACCCGGGTAGCCAGCTCTACCATAGGAACGCCGGTTACTTTGCTGAGATACGGAACAGTCCTGGAAGCTCTGGGGTTAACTTCTATAACAAACAGTTCCCGTCTCACCACCACATACTGAATATTAATAATGCCGGCTACTTTTAAACCCACGCAGATTTTTTTAGTGGTCTCCAGTATGGTATCCGCCAGTCCCTGATCGATATTGGGCGCCGGATGAACGGCAATACTATCGCCGGAATGAATTCCTGTACGTTCTACATGCTCCATTATTCCCGGAATTAAGAGCTCATGACCGTCAAAAATCGCGTCCACTTCTATCTCGGTTCCGCACAAATATTTATCAACCAAAACCGGATTGTCCTGTCCTTTGTTTAAGATTACTTTCATGTATTCCTTTATATCTGCAGGCCCGAAAGCGATAATCATATTCTGGCCCCCTAAAACATAAGAAGGGCGCAGTAAAACCGGATATTCCAAATCTTCAGCCGCTTTCAAGGCCCCTTCGACCGACATGACCGTGTGTCCCCGCGGGCGATTTATAGCCAATTTTTCCAAAAGCTGGTCAAAACGTTCCCTGTCTTCCGCCATATCAATGCTGTCGGCTGAGGTCCCTATAATATTTACGGCGTTTTTATGCAGCTGCTGAGTTAATTTTATGGAAGTCTGACCACCAAAAGCCACTATAACGCCAAGGGGGTTTTCTATTTCAATTATGTTCATAACATCTTCAATAGTTAACGGTTCAAAATACAGCCGGTCGCCGGTATCAAAATCGGTAGATACCGTTTCGGGGTTATTGTTGATGATGACCACCTCATACCCCATTTTTTTCAAAGACCAGACGCAATGAACACTCGCGTAGTCAAACTCTATCCCTTGGCCTATACGTATAGGCCCGGAACCTATTACCACTACCCGTTTCTTTTCAGAAGCGGCTATAAAATCAAGCGCTTCGTTTTCTCCGCCCCGGACTTCGGAGCTGAAGGTTCCGTAAAAATAAGGAGTCGTCGCTAAAAATTCCCCTCCGCAGGTATCCACCATGCGATAAGTCGGCGTCATACGCCAGGGCAGCTCCTGAACCCCGCTGATGCGTTTTAGTGCCTTATCGGTAAAACCCAGCCGTTTCCCTTCATTGTATAAGGAAGCATTCATAGGCTCAGAGGCAATGTTTTCTTCATAAAGACGAATATTGTCCAGTTTGTACAAAAACCAGCGGTCTATTTTCGTCAGCTCATTAATTTCATCTACGGAGATGTTTCTTTTCAAGGCTTCATACACTAAAAAAATGCGCTCGTCAGTTGGGCGCCGCATTTGTTTTTTTAATTTTTTATCGTCCAAACCGGTTAAATGAGATAAACTCAAGGTGTCCAGCCCTATTTCCGCGCCACGGACCGCTTTCATAATCGCCATTTCAAAAGTATCGGCGATCGACATTACTTCCCCGGTCGCTTTCATTTGGGTGCCCAGCTCTCTTTTAGCGTAAATGAATTTATCGAAAGGCCACTTGGGAAACTTTACGGCCACATAATCCAGAGTAGGTTCAAAAGCCGCGTAAGTGCTGCCGGTAACTTCGTTAATGATTTCGTCCAGATTATATCCCAGCGCGATTTTAGTCGCTACCTTGGCAATCGGATACCCGGTCGCTTTAGAAGCTAAAGCCGAAGAACGGGACACTCTGGGATTTACTTCTATAACCGCGTATTCAAAAGAATGAGGGTGCAGGGCAAATTGACAATTACAGCCTCCTTCAACCCCTAACGCGGAAATAATATCCAAAGCGGCGCTTCTCAGCATTTGATATTCTTTATCGGCCAGGGTAACCGCAGGAGCGATAACTATACTGTCTCCGGTATGGATCCCTACCGGATCGAAATTCTCCATAGAACAAACTGTAATAACATTGCCGCGCCGATCCCGCATAACCTCAAACTCGATTTCTTTCCAGCCGGAAATACCTTTCTCCACTAATATTTGGTTGATCGGCGATTGCATCAGACCGTTCCGCGCTATTTCCCTGAGTTCTTCATCATTTTCCGCTATACCGCCGCCGCTTCCTGCTAAAGTAAAGGCCGGACGCACAATAACCGGATAACCTGTAACTTCCGCGAAACTGAGAGCCGCTTTGACGTCATTTGCTACAACAGAAGGAATAGTCGGCTGGTTTATTTTAGCCATAGTATCTTTAAATATCTGCCGGTCTTCCGCTTTGTCTATAGCGTCGGCGCCGGTCCCTAAAATCCGTACGCCGTATTTATCCAGTACGCCCGCCTTATTCAGCTGCATTGATAAAGTCAGGCCTATCTGCCCCCCTAAACTGGAAAGTAAACTGTCCGGCCTTTCTTTTTCGATAATACGTTTTATCGTGGTCAGAACCAAAGGCTCCAGATATATTTTATCGGCCATAGTACGGTCGGTCATAATGGTGGCCGGATTGGAATTGACCAGTACTACTTCAATGTTTTCCTCTTTCAGCGCCCTTAACGCTTGCGTACCGGCATAGTCGAATTCCGCCGCCTGCCCGATAACAATCGGCCCGGAACCAATAACCATAACTTTTTTTATGCTCTTATCCAGCGGCATATTGATTTACCTCCATAAGTTCAATAAACCTTTCAAATAAAAAAGCTGTATCCCGCGGCCCCGAACAGGCTTCCGGATGAAATTGCACCGAAAAACAAGGCGTATTACAGTACCAAATCCCTTCCGAAGTATTGTCGTTGACATTGACAAACCAGGAATCAGCCACTCCGGGGATAATGCTGTCCGTTACCACCGCGTAGCCATGATTTTGGCTGGATATATAAACCTGTTTTGTGAACAAATTTTTGACCGGCTGATTGGCTCCGCGGTGCCCGTATTTCAATTTTTCCGTTTTAAAGCCATGAGCTAAAGCCAGCAGCTGGTGCCCCAAGCAAATGCCAAATATCGGTACTTTGGCGGCGATTAAAATTTTCAGGTTTTCTATTATACCGGCATTTTCCACAGGGTCTCCCGGCCCGTTAGTCAGCATAACGCCGTCCGGGTTAAGTCCCAGTACCCTATCAGCTTTCGTATCATGAGGCAAGACGGTAACTTCACAGCCTCTGGATACTAATTCTCTGATAATATTAGTTTTCAGTCCCAAATCATAAACTGCCACATGGAAACGGCTTTGAGGTGCGCCAAGTTTATATATCTTCCGGGTTGAAACATTGGCCACCGCTTCTTTGACCCGGTATTTCCCGATAATATCCATATCCGCGTCGGCGGGATCCAAAGCGATCATTCCGTTCATAACTCCGTTGGAACGCAGGGTTTTAGTCAAAGTCCGGGTATCTATATCATGTAATCCTACGATGCCCTGTTCTTTTAAAAAAGCGTCCAATGCACTGACGCTACGAAAATTGGAAGGCGCGGTACAAAGCTGGTTTACAATGTAAGCTTTCATATATATTTTCCCGCTTTCAAAATCATCGGGAATTACTCCGTAATTCCCGATCAAAGGGAAGGTTTGCACTACTGCCTGTCCGTAATAACTGGGATCGGTTAAAGTTTCCAGGTACCCCGTCATTCCGGTAGCGAATACAATCTCCCCTACCGTCCCGCGTAAAGCGCCAAAGGATTTTCCCTGGAATATTTTCCCGCTTTCCAGTATTAAATATGCTTCATGTTCAGCTTTTTCCAAGGTTTATTCCTCCCTTTTAAACCAGAACATTTTCACTCCGATATAGTATACTATAAAAATATAAAAGAAACAGCTATTACCAGACAAATATTGCAAATAAAAAAATGTCTGTAAAAATACGTTTTTTCTGTTTTTTCTGCGCCAAAGCAACTAGTATTTAAGTATTTTTAGAGTTATCGGCAAATTTTTTTGCCCGTAAAAGCCGTACCGCTATTTCATCTCGCTTTCCAGCAGCTGCATAAAAAGTTTCATAGCGGGATTGAGCCATTTGTTTTTGTGATAAGTACATAAAACCGTTACTGTCGCTTCGCCCAGTCCGGTTTTTATTTCCTTGAGACTCCCCCGCCTTATGTCCTCTTCCACACTGAAACCAGGCACCAGCGCCACCCCTAAATTGCTGGCCACGCTTTTTTTAATCGCTTCAATACTCCACAACTCAATAGTATTCTCGAGCGTAATCTGTTTATTTTTAAGATATTTAGAAAAAATTTGTTTAAATATTTCATTGCCAATAATATTCACCGGCTTTTTCTGATTTTCCGTTATAAAATCCTCATCTTGCCATGGGAAATCCGGAGCGGCGATGAGCACCAGATTATACGCTGACAATCTCCGCGTTTTAAGTTTGGGGTTATTGCGCCCTAAATCGTAATGAACTCCCATATCCAAAGCTCCGTTATTTATTTGTTCCAAAATAACGTCACAATTCAAAGCCTGCAAAGACAATTTTACTCCGGGCGCCCGCTCTTTAAAAGATTTCAGAACCGGCTGCATTTTATAATTTAACAGGGTTTCCGGCATAGCGATTTTCAGGCTTCCGTTCAGTTCCATGCCGCTTTTGCCGTAATTGCTCATTTTCTCCCAGGCCTGTATAATGTCGTCAATCTGCGGCAATATGTCTTTCCCAGCCTGCGTCATAATCATTTTCCGGCCGATTCTTTCGAAAAGTTTTACCGATAATTCGTTCTCCAGCTGATGAATTTGAAACGTAACGGTTGACTGAGTATAATTTAGTTTTTTAGCCGCTTTTTGAAAATTACCGGTTTCTAAAATAGTTTTTAAAGTCAGCAAATATTTTAAATCCATCTTTTCCCTCCTCTCTAGCGATATTATATCGAAAATATCGAATATATATTTCTAATAATTCTAATATTTTAAATTTATTATATATGTTATTTTATATTAAAGGAACTAAAAAGCAAGAGCTTGTCCATTTGCCCTGAAAATATGCGTCCGTTTTTATTCTGATGATTGCGGGCCAAGAATAGGAGTGATTTCAATGCGGCGGGAAAAAGCGGTTAAAATCAAAGAAAAGGCTATATTATTGGGTTTTGAAAATTGCGGCATTATAAAAGTATCGGAAATGAACGACTATGCCGACAAATTAGATGAAAGAGTGAAGCATGTTCCCGAAAACAAACGGCATCTTGAGCATTTTTATGATTTCGCTAACCTCAATAAAAACTATCCCTGGGCCAGATCCATAGTAGTCTGTACCAGCCGGTACGGCAAATTTCATATTCCGGAACATTTTCAGGGAATGATCGGCAAATCTTATTTGACCGACGCCCGTAAGGATGTCCAGGCGGATATTTACATAGCCTGCTCAGAATTGGGAAAATACCTGGAAGAATTGGGTTTGCAGCAAACTACGCAAAGGACTTTCGGGATCACCGGCCTCAGGTGGGCGGCCCATAAAGCCGGCCTGGGGCTGATCAGGAAAAACAATTTTCTATACACTGAGAACGGTTCCTGGGTACGCATGGACGCCTGGCTTATAGATGAAGAACTCACACTGATCGGTAATGTCAAATTAAAAAGCTGTCCCGATAACTGCAACAAATGTATAGAAAGCTGCCCTACTTCCTCTTTGATGGCCCCTTACATCATGGATCGCACTCTCTGTGTCTCTCACATTACTACCTGGGAAGGCTGGGATTTGAGCACCGATAAAAACAGCCGGAAACTAGGCAATTGGGTATATGGCTGCGACGTCTGTCAGGATGTGTGCCCCTCTAATCATAAGAAATGGATTGATGAGGAGGAATTCCCTAATCTTGAAAAATTCGGTCAATTGATGTCCCTGGAAAAAATCGTGGCCATGGATTATGAAACTTTGGAAAATATCATCCAGCCTAAGTTTTGGTATATAAAAAAGGAAAATGTCTGGAAATGGAAAATGAACGCCCTCAACGCTATGCTGAACAACTACAAAGACGAGTATAGTAAATATATTGACCCGGCTTTAAACGACCCCAATGAAAATGTGAGGAAAATGGCCGCCTGGGTGAAAGAGAAAGCAGTATCATGAATCACCCGCGGAAAGGGTTTTCATTTTTTCAACAATTTCAGAAAATTTGCCGCATATAAAAACGTAGTTTTTTTTCATATGCGGCAAAATACACTGGCTGCAATCTTTTACTCCGTTCTGGTAAATAAACTTCCCTCCGCATTCTTTGCCTAAAATATACAGGGGACAAAAGCAGAATAAGCAATTGAATTGAGCAGTATCGGCAAATTTATGGCAAGGAAAAAATTCACATTCCGTATGGCTGAAAAAAGAATATTTTTTACCTTGCCAGTGGTTTTCCGTAATCTTTTCTTCGCTCAATTTGTTCCTCCGCTATTGCATTTACTTATTAAATTATTGACAACACGCGATATAAATAAACTTATCACATTTATATCTTATAAACAAGCGGCCCTGATTTCTGATGACGCTATTCAGCTATATATTATGAAGTAATATAACCATACTTACGACAGAATCAAACGCAGTTCCGCTTTTCGTAACTCAGGATTGCCAAGCGGCTGATATTGCCTTGCTTGTTCCTTTTTCTATTTCCTTTTCTACCATATCTTTAGCCTCTTCCAATAACCGCTTACTTTCCTCGCAAAGGTAAAAACTTTTTTCGATATACTCCGCAATTTGTTGTTGAACCCCATTTTCTATTAACGGAACAGGGATGTTTTGAAATTCTATTTTATTAATTGCCGTTAAAATGGTTCCAGAACAATTCTTGTATCGTCCATAAAATTTAAAATGGTAAATCATCCTCAAAAATCGTATTTTTTTGTACTTCATCTTTCGGAAATTTCTTTTTGTAATAAGAATTCAAAAACAATCCTACAGTTGCAATGCTATTAACAATAAAGTATGCGTATAAGGGATCCTGTACAATATAATCTTCTATAGTTTTTCCATGGACAGTCGTTTTTTCACTTCTCAATTTCTCTATATTCTGATTAATTGCTAATAATGAACTTCCTATTGTTTTTATTTCTATCGGCATATCTGTATTTGGAAATAGCTGAAAAATTTTTAAAATTCCTATTGTTAATGCATATAATGTATCCGTACTTTTTATATTACTGTTTATTTGATCATTTTTTAATATTTCTTTGATTATACTTTCCAATGCCGAATTTGCCAATCCAATAGCAAGGCTTGGGTCTGACTCGATTTGTTTATATGCTTTCACAAATGTATCATAAGCTGTTATGTAATCTGACTTTATAGCATTTTTAAATGTTGGAATAGAAGGAATAAAATCTGGCGTGTCAACGCCCAACTCTATTGCCATTTTCAATAGAGTTATACCTCCGTCACATTCGCTAATAGTATGTAATGTCGATTTCACATCAATATTTCCATCTTGTTTTTTTGTAATAGTGAAGTTAGGAGACCACTCTTCATAAAAAATATCACCAGACCGGTCTGCCCATTGTTGCCATTTTTGTATGTAATATTCAATATTTTTATATTTAGATGTTGGGAACTCTGCCCAAAGAGCTTGTTCAACATCTTCAATAAGTTTCATTTGATATTTAGGTGAAATTAATTCGTTCATTGTATAAAATTTATTCTCTCTATTTCCCTTTCTACCATATCTTTAGCCTCCTCTAATAACCGTTTACTTTCCCCGCAAAGGTAAAAACTTTTTTCGATTAGTGCGGCGATTTGGTGTTGAACCCCATTTTCTATTAACGGGACAGGGATGTTTTGAAATTCTATTTTATTGATTGCCGTTAAAATAGTTCCCGAACAATTCTGTTTGAGAATATTTTGTAACAGTTCGGATTTGAACAGTACCAAAAGCG
>JAISWS010000054.1 GCA_031270725.1 Syntrophomonadaceae bacterium
TAATCATACAAAACTCCAATCCGCCTTGAATTCACACTTGTGCTTTTTCAAGTACTATTGTAGTCAATTGTATAGCGGCGCTTTGTGCTTGAATAGGCGTCCCCTTATTTGACGCTTACGTTCCTGCCGTAAAATGCTGTAAACGCTCTTGCGGATAGATTTCTCGGCTTCTTTTACCTCGTCTTTGAGGGAGACATATCTTTGATTCAGCCTGTTTCTATCGGCGGTCAGCTTGGCATATTCCGCTTTCCATGCTTTTGTCGGCAGGGTGGTCTTGCCGTTCATTACGCCTTTAAGGTAGTCATTTGCCGATGTGAGCAGAATTTTCTCTGAATCGGTCAACGCCTTTTTGCCCTTGAATTTGAGGTAAATGTCGGATTGTTCGATATGCTTTTTCAGCGTAGCCAAACGCCGCTCAATGGGTTTCAGTTCATCACGAATATCCATTTGCTCCCCAATCATGGAAATGGTAGTGTTTTTCATAATGTTCCCGCTGATTTTGTTCAATAGCTCATGTTGGAATAATATAGCGAATATATCACAGTCCATTAATGTTTTCAAGCATTTCTTCGGGCATTTTGCGGTCTGAAAAAATATTTAATTTACAATTTGTCAAAAACGTCTGATGAGTGCATGGAGCTGAATATTATGGAGAATACAGGATATCATACGCTGAAGACATATTTTTATTGATTACTATTTTTTTCTAGTATAATCTAAAATTAGGTTTAAAATGAAAACAATAGGGAAAAACTGCTATATGAAAAGATATTTGCCGGTAGGATTGTTGATGTTATTTCTAATTACCGCGGCTGTTTTTTGCACAGTGCTGTCAGCTTACGCTCTTGGGACAGGACAGGTATACTGGGAGTGGAGATACTTAGCGGATGGCACTGCGGAAGAAAAGGTTACAATAAATGACGTTTTTTGGGAAGGAGAATATGAAGGATGGTATTTTGAAAGCGCTGATCAGATTAATCTGTCAAGAGCATTTGCCGGCCTTGACGCCTATAATAAGGACTTAGGGCGGCTTCCGGTTAAGGTGCGAATTAATAATTATCTGGTTTTAAAAAAAATCTCCATTGAAGCGGATAATTTTACCCCGGAAGAAAACTCCTTGATAAGCAGATTGGATAAAGAGTATCCTGTTTTTATAAGTTTTGAGGTGAGCGGCTCTTTTTTCAGGAGCCAAAAGGGACTGGGATATGAAAATTGGCGGCCCTATCAAGACCTGATCTTTCTGGATAAAGAAACGCACTATGTATTTGACGGCCTTAAACTGGGAATTTTTATTTTTTTGGCAGGGACCGCCGTGACGTTAGCCATTTTTTTTATAAAAGTTAAAAAAGTTAACAGTTTTATTGAAAAAGAATACGAGGTTAAATGAGTTTACATTAATTAGTAAATTTAAGTAAAAGGACTGTTCGGCTTTTGAAAAAAATTAAGTGAAAAAATTTAACTAATTAATAAAATATTCGCTTGACGGTTAATAATGTTTATGATAACATTAACAATTGCCATTGAATTGGCTTATTTTGCACGATTTAGGTCTGGAGGTAAAAGTTTAGGGAATAGAGCGAGGTTTAGCAGTTAGGCCTTGCTTTTCACTCTTTTGGGAGAAAAAAGAAGGGGTGAAGTTTATAAATGGCTCAAATGGTACAATATGGTCGTGTTGAGAGGTTAAGTTATTCACGTATCAAAGAACCGGTGGAATTGCCTAATTTAATTCAGGTGCAGCTAAATTCATACCAGTGGTTTTTAGATGTTGGGTTGCGTGAAGCGCTTAGCGAGGTGTTTCCTATTTCAGATTTTACAGGTAACCTGGAATTGGAATTTGTTGATTATAGTATGGGAGAACCCAAGTATTCCGTACCGGAATGCAAAGAAAGAGATGTTAGTTTTCAGGCCCCGCTGAAAATAAAAGTAAGGTTGATTGACAAGGAAAACGGGGAAATAAAAGAATCCGACGTTTACATGGGAGATTTGCCTAAAATGACCGACAACGGCACTTTTGTAATAAATGGAGCCGAAAGAGTGGTCGTGAGTCAATTAGTGAAATCGCCGGGAGTGTATTTTAACGACCGTTTTGATGTGGCGGGCAACCAGCTGTTTGGATCCACTATTATTCCCAACCGCGGAGCGTGGTTTGAGCTGGAAATGGACAGCACTGGCGCTATCTATACCCGTATTGATAAAACCAGGAAAATACCGGTTACCGTTTTACTGAGGTCAATTGGTTTTGAAAGCAACGAAGAGATATTAAACCTGTATAATGATGAAGATCCAATACTTAAAACGCTGGAAAAAGACCCGACGAATAACCGTAAGGAAGCTTTAATCGAATTCTACCGCCGCCTTCGGCCAGGTGAGATGTCTACGGAAGACGCGGCGGAACAACTGCTCAACAATCTGTTTTTTGATTCTAGGCGTTATGACTTAGCCGCAGTCGGCAGATATAAAATCAATAAAAAATTAGGACTTGATATTCCTAACGAGGTTAGGTATTTAACCAAAGAAGACATAACCTCGACCATTGCGTATATTCTTAAATTGATAAAAGGAGAAGGCCGGACAGACGTAATTGACCATTTAGGTAACAGGCGGCTGCGCTCCATTGGGGAGTTGCTGCAGAATCAGTTCCGTACCGGCTTAGTGCGGATGGAAAGAGTCGTCAGGGAAAGGATGAGTATTCATGATGTGGAAACCCTGACTCCGCAAGCGCTGATTAACATAAGGCCGATTACGGCTGCTGTGAAAGAATTTTTTGGCAGTTCACAATTGTCTCAGTTTATGGATCAGACAAATCCTTTAGCGGAACTCACGCATAAAAGGAGGCTGAGCGCTTTAGGACCGGGAGGATTGACAAGGGAACGGGCAGGGTTTCAGGTGCGGGATGTTCACCATTCGCATTACGGAAGGATTTGCCCGATAGAAACACCGGAAGGGCCAAACATTGGTTTGATTGGTTCTTTAGCTACTTTTGGCAGAGTTAACGATTTCGGGTTTATTGAAACTCCGTATCGCAAAGTCAATAAAGAGCTTAAACAGGTGGAAGAGGTTATACATTATTTGTCAGCGGACGAAGAAGATGATTTCATTGTGGCTCAGGCTAACGCGCCGCTCAGTGAAACGGGGAGCTTTGTTGAAGAAAGGGTGGAAGCCCGCTACGGGGAAGAAATTTTTGAAGTTAATGTAAATAAGGTTGATTACATGGATGTGTCGCCTAAACAAGTTTTTAGCGTAGCTACATCTTTGATACCGTTTTTAGAAAACGACGACGCTAACCGTGCGCTGATGGGAGCTAATATGCAGAGGCAGGCGGTACCTTTAATAAGGACCGATTCTCCTATTGTCGGAACCGGATTGGAGTACAAAGCCGCTAAAGATTCAGGAGCGGTCGTAGTTTGTAAAAAGGGCGGCTTAGTAAAGAAAGTCAGCGCGGACAACATTGTGATAGAAAATGAGGCTGGAGATTTAGACAGCTATCAGCTTATGAAATTTGTGCGTTCCAATCAGGGGACCTGTTACAATCAAAAGCCTATCGTAAAAGTGGGAGAAACAGTTGAAGGGGATACCATCATTGCTGACGGGCCCAGCACCGATAAAGGGGAATTGGCGCTGGGAAGGAATGTTTTGGTTGCGTTTATGCCCTGGGAAGGCTACAACTATGAAGACGCCATTTTGATTTCTGAAAGGCTGGTAAAAGAAGATGTGTTTACTTCCATTCATATTGAAGAATATGAGTGTGAAGCCCGGGATACCAAACTGGGACCAGAAGAGATTACCAGGGATATTCCTAACGTGTCCGAAGATATGTTGAAAAATCTTGATGACAAAGGGGTCATTCGAGTAGGGGCGGAAGTGCGTCCGGATGATATACTGGTGGGGAAAGTCACGCCCAAAGGAGAAACGGAATTGACGCCGGAAGAGCGTTTATTGCGGGCTATTTTTGGTGAAAAAGCGCGTGAAGTCAGGGATTCATCTTTAAGGGTTCCCCATGGGGAAGCTGGAAAAATTGTGGCGGTTAAACGATTTTCCAGGGAAAATGGCGATGAATTACCGCCGGGAGTTAATCAGCTGGTCAGGGTATATATAGCCCAAAAACGGAAAATTTCCGAAGGAGATAAAATGGCCGGACGCCATGGCAACAAAGGAGTAATATCAAGAATTCTGCCTGAAGAAGATATGCCTTTTTTATCTGATGGGACGCCGATACAAATAGTTTTAAATCCGCTGGGAGTTCCTTCGCGAATGAATATAGGACAAATTTTAGAATGCCATATGGGCTGGGCCGCTAACTCTTTAGGGCTGAAGATTGCCACGCCGATTTTTGATTGCGCGAATGAAGAAGATATTTTCACAAAATTAACTGAAGCGGGTTTGCCCAGCAATGGGAAAACTTTACTTTACGACGGACGTACCGGAGAGCCTTTCGACCATCCGGTTACCGTAGGATATGTTTATATGCTGAAACTGGCGCATCTGGTTGATGATAAGATACACGCCCGTTCTATAGGCCCCTATTCTTTAGTAACCCAGCAACCGTTGGGAGGAAAAGCCCAATTTGGCGGGCAAAGATTTGGAGAAATGGAAGTTTGGGCATTGGAAGCCTATGGCGCTGCTTATACTCTGCAGGAAATATTGACGGTAAAATCCGATGATGTGGTAGGGAGGCTGAAGACATATGAATCCATCGTTAAGGGAGATAATATACCGGAACCGGGAGTGCCGGAAGGCTTCAAAGTGCTGATAAAAGAATTACAGAGTTTGGTGTTGGATGTAAGGATACTGTCGGATGAGAATCTGGAAATTCATATTAAAGATGTGGACTATGATGTAAATGAGAAGGAAAAAGCCGAAGAGTTAGGAATGGATATGCCGGAAAGAACTATAGATATCACCGGAGAATACTCAAATAACCGGCCGGAAATGGACATAGACGATTCGGAAGATGATGACGATGTGATTGCAGGCGAGGATACGAGTAATTTGGATGAATTAATTGACGACGATTTTGAAGAAGAACCGTTAGAGCTAGATCTTGACCCGTTACTGGAACAAGACTGATCTTGCCCTTTGTATGTACGTCATGGTAAGCAATACCGAGAGGAGAGACCGGATTTGTTGGATGTCAATAATTTTGAACGGATAAAAATTTCTTTAGCTTCTCCGGAACAAATAAGATCGTGGAGCAGCGGAGAAGTAAAAAAGCCTGAAACTATTAACTACAGGACGCTCAGACCTGAAAAAGAAGGGTTGTTTTGTGAAAAAATCTTTGGCCCGGTAAAAGATTGGGAATGCCATTGCGGAAAATATAAACGGGTGCGGCACAGAGGTATTGTTTGTGACCGCTGCGGGGTAGAGGTAACTACTTCCAAAGTGCGGCGTGAGAGGATGGGGCACATAGAGCTGGCGGCGCCGGTCTGTCATATATGGTACCTGAAAGGTATACCCAGCCGGATGGGCTTGCTGTTGGACATGTCTCCCAAAGTTTTGGAAAAAGTAATATATTTTGTAAAT
>JAISWS010000085.1 GCA_031270725.1 Syntrophomonadaceae bacterium
CTTCGTCAAAAATCAACTGGCTGCCTGCCAAAACAAACTCGATGGTTTCAAGAGGATGGGGTGTATGGTAATAAACACCTTCCTCCATACCCTGCGTGATTACGTCAGCCATAATCGGGGCCAACATATCAATGGTTCCCGAGATACTTCTTTGATGCAGCATCGCGTTGTTCGGGCGATGCAGTTCCTCTATGAATCCTCCGTTGGAGCCATCGGATATATTGATAGCGGAAATGATCTGCCGCATTTTTTCATGCGCGGAGAGCGCCGTGTCGTCCGCAATGGCTCTCGCGGCGCTCTCCAGCTGCCGGATCATGCGCTCAACCACAGCGTCCAGAATATCATCTTTTGATTTAAAGTGGTAAAAGATTGCTCCTTTCGACATGCCCAGCCCATCCACGATGTCCTGCATGGTCGTATGCTCGTAGCCTTTTTTCGCAAACAGTTCCGCGGAAACATTGATTATTGTTTCAATTGTCTGTTGAGAGTTGTTTTTCCTCGTCATAGCGTTTTCCTCCAATCCAACACAAAGCACAGACCGATGATGGAATAAATCATATCATACCAACGGTCGGTTTGTCAAGCGTTTGTTTGTGAATAAATTGTGAATTTTACACCCGGCATAATAAAGTTGAAAAACCACTGCCTTGACGGAACGCGTCTTTCTCGATTTTCTCTTTGCGCACACCTACGTCCTACGTAAACAAAGTCGAAAATACTACCTTGACAAAAGGGAACTTTTGATCAGCCTGTGAAGAAAATCACGGAACAGTTTTTCATCATCAGACAGAACGCTGAAAAAATCCTCGTCGATTTTCTCCACAATCGGTAAAGCCCGCCTGATGGCTTCCTGGCCTTTCTCCAAAAGCCGGACGGCGTTCGCCCTTGTATCTTTCGGGTTAGCTGTCCTCGCCAAAAAACCTTTTCCCTCAAGCCCCCGAATGATTTGTGAAACGGACATGACGCCCATATCCGCCATTTTGGCAATGCTCGCCTGCGTTACAAATTCAGCGGACTGATTCAGAAAGTTCAAGACAGTCATCACCACGAACTGGGGATGTGTTATGCCTACAGCCCTCAATTCGTTTTTGATGGTTGTATGCCATTTATTGTAAGCGCGGATAAAAATCAAACCGGTGAAAGCGTCTGAATCGGTTTTGAATTTTTTCGATGGAAATTCCAATTACTTTTCAACCTCCCGCTTGATTTTTAGCATCGCGCCGGGAACGCCAGAGAATACGCCGCTCAGAAATCCCAAATCCTCTTCCGTGAATGTGTCTTTTTCCAGCCGGACGCTATGCTGAATGTACGTTTTGCCGTTCTCCTGCGAAATTCTGTGGCCGAAGAACAGGCTGCCCATTCCCGGAACGTCAGTCCTGTCGCAATAGGAAGCATATTCAACAACTTCCGTCAGTGTGAACACCATTTCCGGCAGCTCCTTCAGTTTCATCCTGCCGGTCGTCCCGGTTTTGACCTCACCGTCGAAAACAAGGTTCTCCAAATTTTCTTCCCAGACGTAACGCCTGCCCGGCTCAGCGTAGTAAGGCCAAATGTTTTCTTTTGCGGCGCTCACCGCGATTTTGCATTGCAATTCCATAAGTTTACCTCCTAGATAAGTGTAATTATTATAAGTATACTTATTATATGATCAGGGAAATGCTTTGTCAAACTGTTTTTGGTTCCTGCTTAAAATAGTTGAGCCCTTCATCACGAGCGCATACCCTTTCAAGGCACCGCCATTAGGGTGGCACGGCAGGGAAAGCGGTGCCGTACTGACCATAGTGGTGCAATGACGCGATCACGGCAGTTGCCAGCCGGTTCGGGAAAGAATCCCGTTTTTTGAAAAAGCCCATCCCGCAGTTCAAAAAAGTATTTTACAAGGCGCCCTGAAAGTTTTTTTAGCAGTTAATAAAAGGAGCCTCTAAAATAGAGGCCGGGTTAAAACCTGCGGCGAATCAAGAAGATAAAAAAAGAGAGCGGTACGGAATTTTAAAGAAAGAAGAGAAAGCGCCGGAAATCAAAACGGGTGCGTTCTTGTCATTAAGCGCGGATGAAATCAGCAAACGTTTATTTTGCGCCGTGCCGAAAATGTGGTATACTGCAAGCGTATAGACTGCGTATTAACTGAATTCAGTCGCGTTATTGAGCTTTTATTTTTAAGGAGGAAAACTGTTCATGTTCCAAAAATATGATCACAGGAAAATAGAGAGTAAATGGCAGAGTTTTTGGGAGGAAAATGTTTTTTATAAAGTATTTGAAGATGAAAAAAAACCGAAATATTACGCTTTGGAAATGTTTCCGTATCCGTCCGGCAATTTGCATATGGGGCATGTGCGCAATTACGCCATAGGCGACGTAATAGCCCGTTATAAAACGATGCAGGGCTATAATGTTCTGCACCCGATGGGATGGGACGCTTTCGGGCTGCCGGCCGAAAACGCCGCTATTAAAAATAATGTGCCTCCGGCGCAATGGACTTATTCAAATATTGATAATATGCGCGGGCAGATGAAATCTTTGGGGATTGGCTATGACTGGGGCCGGGAGGTTACTTCCTGCCGTCCTGATTATTATAAATTTACGCAGTGGATTTTTTTAAAGCTGTATGAACAGCAGCTGGCTTATAAAAAAGCTGCCGCTGTCAATTGGTGTCCGGCCTGCCAAACGGTTCTGGCCAATGAACAAGTGGTGGAAGGGCACTGTGAACGCTGCGAGTCGCCGGTGGAAAAGCGCCATCTGGAGCAATGGTTTTTTAAAATCACCGATTACGCTCAAAGACTTTTGGACGATTTGGACTTGCTCACGGGATGGCCGGATAAAGTTAAGGTAATGCAAAAAAACTGGATAGGCCGCAGTGAAGGATGCGAATTCTCTCTGGAAATAGAGGATTTCGGGGAAAAGATTACCGTCTTTACCACCAGGCCTGATACGGTTTTTGGGGTAACTTATATGGTTTTGGCGCCGGAACATCCTTTGGCGGAAAGATTAGTCAGCGGTACTCCATATGAAAATGGCGTCAGCTCTTTTTTAGAAAATATAAAATCCATCAGCGCCATAACGCGGACTTCGGGGGATATTGCCAAAGAAGGGGTTTTTACCGGCCGGTACGCTATAAATCCTATGAACGGAGAGAGAATACCCATCTGGCTGGCTAATTATGTGCTGATGGATTATGGGACCGGAGCGATAATGGCTGTTCCCGCGCATGACCAGCGGGATTTTGAGTTTGCTGGTAAATATAATATTCCTGTTCGGGTGGTAATAAAGGGGGAGGATTTCCCGGAAGAAGACGTACGGTTAACCGAGGCGTATCTTGGAGACGGGCAGATGGTGAATTCCGGCTTGTTCGACGGTTGTACGGCCGAGGAAGGCAAGAAAAAAATTATAGCTTATATGGAGAATAATCAAATTGGCAGAGGATCTGTGAATTTCCGTCTGCGCGACTGGCTCATATCCAGGCAGCGTTACTGGGGAGCGCCGATCCCCATTATTTATTGCCCTGTATGCGGGGCGGTGCCGGTGCCAGAAAGCGATTTGCCGGTATTGCTGCCGGAGGATGTGGAATTCAAACCAAACGGAAAATCCCCGTTAAATTATGTCGCCGATTTCTATAAATGCGCTTGCCCGGTCTGCGGTCAGGAAGCGCGGCGGGAAACTGACACAATGGATACTTTTGTTTGTTCTTCGTGGTATTTTGAGCGTTACTGCAGCCCGCATACCGCTGACGTCCCGTTTTCTAAAAAGGCGGCGGATTACTGGATGCCGGTGGATCAGTATATTGGCGGAGTGGAACATGCCATTTTGCATTTAATGTACGCCCGGTTTTTCACTAAATTTTTATATGATCAGCATATGCTTTCCTGTCAGGAACCGTTTTCCAATTTGCTTACGCAAGGGATGGTTTTGAAAGACGGCTCGAAAATGTCGAAATCGAAAGGCAATGTTGTGAGTCCGGAGGAGATTATCACAGCTTACGGAGCGGATACGGCCAGATTATTTATTTTATTTGCTTCGCCGCCGGAAAAAGATTTGGAATGGAGCGACCAGGGAGTGGAAGGGGCTTTCCGGTTCCTGAACAGAGTATGGCGGCTGGTAGGAGAATATGCTGAACTTATTCAGGACGGCGGCCAGTCAAGCGGTGGCTTTGAGGATAATGAAAGCGGAGCGCTGCGTTATAAAATGCACGCGGTTATAAAAAAAGTAACGGAAGATGTTCAGGAGCGCTTTAATTTTAACACCGCTATCAGCTCTATCATGGAATTTTGCAATGCTTTGAACGGTTATCGGGAGCATGAACGGCATAACCTGCCTTTGATTAAAGAGGCCTTAAATAATTTAGTACTGCTTCTAAGTCCCTTTTCCCCGCACATATGTGAGGAAATGTGGCGCCTGCTAGGGCATGAAGACAGTGTTCACCAGCAGGCATGGCCTGTTTTCGACCCGGAAGCGCTGATACAGGACCAGGTTGAGATCGTAATACAAATAAGCGGGAAGGTCAGGGATCATATTACGGTCTCCAGCCAGGCCGACGAGAAAGAGATTGAAAATTTAGCTTTGGCCAGGCCTAAAATCAAAGAAATATTGCGGAATAAAAATGTGGTAAAGGTAGTAATTGTACCGAAAAAACTGGTTAATATAGTAGCTAAGCAAGCGGAAGAAAGTGAAAAATCAATTTAAAAATGACAACAAAGCGTACTACGGAACGTCCGCCTGTCCCCGGCCACCTACAAGGCGGCACGGCAGGTAGAAAGGGTATTATTTTTGAAAAGCGCGGCGGCCGGATTATTTTTGGCGCGGATATAATAAAAAACGGATGCCCCGCGGAGGGAAAGGGTATCCGGTTTCTTTGCGCAAAGGCCGCGTTTACTCGCAAAATAGTGCGTAACCACAACATTTTACTGGACTGCTTCGTCACTCTGTACCCTCATTCCTCGCAATGACGAAAGGCGGGGCTCTGCCGCGTACCCCCGCAGGGGTGCAATTACGAAAAGTGGCCGCTCAACCGCTGTGCGCCCCGTTAATGGCGCCATTGCGAGCAGCGCGAAGCAATCCTCTTGTCGCGCGGCAATGGCAATATAAACCAGCATTGATATTTCTGGATTGCCTGCTGTGCCGCCCTATAGGGTGGTTCCCCGCAATGAGGGGAAAGGGGTGAAATGACGAAAGGCAGAACGCCCGGATTCATTGAGGCTGTACTTGTGCGATTTATAACTGTTCCCGCCTGTTTCGTGTACCAGAATATTCATTATCCGAGCAGGTTTGCCGTTCCGCTTATCCGACGTCCTCGTTTTCCAGCGCTCTTTGACGCTCTATTAATCCACGCTCACGCTCCAACTCGCGTTTCAGTTCTTCTTCGGTGGGCAGATAAAGCATATACCGGGATACGAACAGATGCTCATTCTCGGACAGCGCCAAGTATTTGGCCATAGTGCCGTTCTTGTCCGCGCAGAGGATAATTCCGGTTGCCGGTTATCGCCCTGCGGCTTGACCTTATCCTCAAAGCAGCGAACGTAAAAGTCTATCTGCCCAATGTCTTGATACGTCATTTTGCCTGTTTTCGGGTCTATCAGCACAAAACACTTCAGCAGGTAATTGTAGAAAACGAGGTCAACGTAGTAATGGCCGCCCTCTATCGTAACCCGTTTCTGCCGTCCCACGAACGAACAACTTTTGCCAAGTTCAAACATAAAATCCTGAATTTTGTCTATGAGCACTTGCCATAGGTCGCTTTCATGGTAGTCGCGGTTCTCTTTCAAATCCCAAAATTCCGAAATATACGGGTCTTTAAGGATTAATCGGGAGGTCGTTTTTCGGTTCAAGCGTTTGAATTTCTTTTCTGATTCCCTTACGTCCGCTCTTGCGTGGCACAGGCGTTCATAAAAAAACGAGTTAATCTGCCGTTCCAGTTGGCGTGAACTTCATTGTTACGCGAAATGTGGGCTAAAATGGTTGGAAATATTAAAAATTCACTTGATAAAATAAAAAAAAGAATATATTGTAAAATAACCATAACATGGAGGAATAATAATGGAAGATAAAACATTGGAAATTTTGGGAAAATATTTGGATAAAGATTTTCGTGTATCACCAATGGCGGAAAAAAGATCTTCAATCAAAGATATT
>JAISWS010000119.1 GCA_031270725.1 Syntrophomonadaceae bacterium
TGCCCCTCCACTCTCGCCACTTCTTCAGCGCCGGGACTTCACATGGTTTTTTTGTAAGGATAGCGTGGAAAAATTGGGGACAAGTTCGAAGCAATTGAAGAATAGTTCTTATACTTACCCTCTCAACCTTATTAGCGACTGAAAACGTTATAACAGTCTTTCCGCTAGGCAAGCTTAAGGCCAGCCTCGTTTTTTTGGCGTGGCTGGTCAATTTTGGGACCGTTCTTAATATTAGTTATTAATTTATAAATTAAGAAGCTTTAATTTGCTATTAATTATTACAGTCCGGGTTTTATGTAGTACCATCCATCTATTTTATGTTTTTATGAGTTTATTTATGTCTTAATCCTGACTTAGACTTGGTTTTTATCTTATTCCGCATTAAATGGATTGTCATGGCTGGTAATTTTATTGCCGGTGCACATTTCTGATAATATAATGTAGCCGATAATACAGGCATACATTTTTTCATCGGCGCAACAATCGCAGGAAAAATATGGAAATGGTTTCGATTACACAAACGTCAGCCGAATAATGCGCTTTGCGGAACTTTTTCCCGATTATAAAATTGTTGCGCCGCGGCGCAATAATTGAACTGGTTGCGTTTCACTATATTGTTGACTTTAAAAAGCGACGAGGAGTTAATGTTTTACTCCAACGACGCTGTGGTACGGAAATTAGGCAAGCGTAAACTGCGGCGTCAAATTTCACGAAAGTGTTTGAAACGACCAATAAACAATATAACATCCAATTGATTGATCAATATAACTAAAAATAGACATTAAATCACCTTAAAACCAAAAAGAATTTGTCTTAAATTAATAATGACCTTTTTATTATTTTTATTAGTATGTTTTAATTTTTATAGTTATATTATATAAATACATTCTTGGTATCGGGTTGACGCCACCAATCAGGTTCTGGAAATAACTTTTCGAGTTGACACCACCTTTGCGATTTAGCTATTATATCTAACATATATACTTTTACCGACATAAATACTCAATTCCCTAGCACCCAGCAAGAATTTGAACGGCTATTTCTAACAGAAGACGCCTGCGTTGACTATTTGATACGGGTGCGTTAGCCTAAGGTTTGATTTCAACGAAACTGACGGAGGTCGGTAAAATGGCTGAACGTAAACCAATAAGCAAAAAGAACGAAACCGCAGTTGCCGCAGTTTCCAAACTCATAGACGAGAACGCTCTGTTTGAGCGCATTGCGACGATTATAGAAAACCGCAAAACCTGCGCCGGGGCATATGCGAATCTGGAAATAATAATGATGTATTGGGAAATTGGTCGGCACATCAGTTCCATCACTCTTGACAGCCGCCGCACCGGGTACGGAAAACAAATTGTGGCGACACTGGCGCAACAATTGCAAGAAAAATATGGAAATGGTTTTGATTACACAAATGTCAGCCGAATGATGCGCCTTGCGGAACGGTTTCCCAATTTTACAATTGTTGCGCCACTGGCCCAACAATTGAGCTGGTCGCATTTCACGATATTGTTGCCTTTAAAAAGCGACGAGTCGTTTATGTTTTACGCCAACGACGCTGTGGAACGAAAAATAGGCAAGCGTGAACTACGGCGTCAAATTTCACGAAAAGCGTTTGAGAGGTGCGAAATTGCGGATTTGCAACTCACGGAAAAATCTGCGGTCCCGTTCAACATGTTTAAGGACCCGTACTTGCTTGATGCGCTCGGCTTAAAAAATAACTACCTCGAAGCGGACTTGGAAAAAGCGATTCTCACAGAGCTTGAAGAGTTCATTTTGGAGTTCGGTAACTGGTTCACGTTTGTAGACAGGCAGAAACGAATGACGATGGACGGAGACGATTATTGGCTCGACCTGTTGTTCTATCACAGAAAACAGCGCCGTTTGGTGGCCGTAGAGCTCAAAATCGACAAGTTTCGCCCTGACTTCAAAGGACAGATGGAATTCTACTTGAAATGGCTGAACCGATATGAGCGCCTTCCCGACGAAAACGAGCCTATCGGTTTAATCCTTTGCCCGCAGGCAAGCAGGGGGCAGTAAGAACTGTTGGAGATGGATAAGTCAGGAATCGCTGTCGCTGAGTTCTGGACAGAATTGCCGCCCAAGAAAGAGTTTGAACGCAGAATTAACGAGATTTTGGTTGAAGCAAAAGAACGCCTTGAACGCCGAAAGGCGTTGCCGGACGTGGATAGCAACAGACTGATAGACTACTTTATTGAGCCGAAAGACGACGAGGCGGACTGACCACAAGACGGCGGCAGGAGGAGTACGTAGCGGCAATCCTGCCTATTTATCAGTTCTGCGCAGAATTGTTCGATTTCGTGTTACTTATGTGGCGGTCGTTTCAGGCGTCGGCGACATCACGCTTGCGTGGCTCGGGTACCTCGTTATGACCCTGTATGAGATGAAAGCAAGCCGCCTGTTTAATGTGGGCAGGGCAAAAGCGTCAAAAGTGTCATTAAATCGTCTCCTTATTTCTATTGTGATTAATATCATTTTGTTTAAGGTTCTTATCAGTGATATTGTAATGGAATGTTAAGTTTAAACCAATTTTTCTAAAAATTGACAAGATTTTTGCCCCGTTTGGACGGTAGATTTTGCATTTGTCTTCGGCCTGGATTTCTGTATCGTCTAGTTTAGAGCGCAAAGTTTCTACCCCCCCAGCGCTCCAAAAAGACCTGTTGCATTTTTTATGGTACCTACTGGTTCGAGGCTCGAAATTTAATATTTGGATTCAGAAGACTTCTCACCGGTTGAGAGGCATTCAGCTTCTCTAACAACCTTAATAATTGTCTTAATACCTGCCCTCTCAGTTCATCTTGTGAGCCGTAACCGTTCACAAGACCACTTTTTGAGGCGACGACAATCTTAGCTCTCTTAAATTTTTCAATTTATTGAACCGACACATACAAAATTCAAAAATTTTCTATTTCTTTCCGATTTGCCACTTAACAAGCTCGAAATTAGTTTCTATTGCTGTCCAGATCCATGTTTCTCCGTATCCTTGCTCGACTTCTTTCTCGTCAGTAGCTGTTTTTTTTCACAAATGTCCACAACTCATCTAGTTGCACTTCTGTCATCTGAAGATTCTTCATAAGAGTTTGGAAAATTTTACGACAATGCTCGCCAACTTTCAAAATGACCATGTTTACAGTGGACTTGCTGATGCCAAGAAGTCTAGCAGTAGCCCTAACACTCACGCCTT
>JAISWS010000011.1 GCA_031270725.1 Syntrophomonadaceae bacterium
GCATGTTTGCCGATAACCGTCACGCCAGCAGGTATTGTGACGCTTCCGAGCGAACTGCAACCATTGAAAGCATATTTACCGATTACCTCCACGCTATCAGGCATTGTGACGCTTCCAAGGGCACTGCAACCCTGGAACGCATATTCGCCTATTGTTGTCACACTATTGGGTATTGCGACGCTTACCAGCGCGCTGCAGCCCCGGAACACACAGTAACCGATTTCCGTCACGCCAGCAGGTATTGCGACGCTTACGAGCGCGCTGCAATCCGCGAACGCCCATTTGCCGATTACCGTCACGCTATTGGGTATTATAACGCTTTCGAGGGAAGTACAGCCCTTGAACGCGTTTTCGCCGATTTCCGTTACCGGAAAACCCTCTATTTCCGGCGGGACGCTGACTTCTTTTCCTTTGCCTGTGTATCCTGTCACAGTTATACGTCTGTCGCCCACGACATACTTAAAGTTTGCGGCAGGGTCCGGAAGGGCGGATTGCCGCCCATGTCCATTGGTTTTATCAGCCAAAGCTAACGCCTTTATGTGTCCGGCCGTTTCGAGGGCTAATTCATAAGAAATGCCCTCTTCGCCCAATAAAGATTCGACGAGACTGGCAAATACCGCGGCGCACTCGCTTGGCGACGCCCGTTCCAGCCTTACAAAAGCGGCAAAATCCGCTATGGCTGTAATCAACAAACGCCGTATGCCTGAAAATTCCTCTTCAGGCATAGCATTATTAATAATAGCTTCAAACCGGGCGCCGGAGCGGAATACATCTGCGCCGTACCTGGAGTGTACCCTGTTCAAAATCATGCTTACTTTGCTGTTCATTAATTACAACCTCCCACAGGATAGTTTGGAAATTCAGGACTGCTGACTGCCCGCTTCCTTCAAAACAAAGTCATATACAGACTGTTCCCGCATTCCTGAAAATTTCAAAACCACCACCGGATGTTCGTATCCAAAACCTGACTTAGTAAGCCGATTCCCCTTTTTCAATTCGTTTATCGCTTCTTTTATATAGCAGTAACCCTGCGCCGCGCGCCCTTGGAGTGCGAACTTAAATGTACCGGCGTCTTGGAGATAATTGTCTTTTCCCATTAAATAAACCATGACTTTTGGGTTCAGAGCAAGTATCCCAGCGGCTTCGGATTCCGGCAAGGTACACGTAAGTAGTTTTTTATTGTAAGCATATGAAACATTTACAGTCTTTTTAAGCAGCTCACAACTTGCAGAACCGCCTAAAGCATAACTGTAGTCTCCCGCGCTGACCTCAGTAAAAAGCCTGCAGTAAATTTGTGAGTTTGCCGAGCCGCCATCAAATATAGCGGTGTTGGCGTCATAGTATTTGACATTAATCCCGTCCGTAAAATCAGTTACTTCACCCGTCTTGCTTTTATAAAGCAGGAAGCCATCGGAAACCCCTGTTGGTACGGAACCTCTTTTCCCCACAAGTTGAAAAGAAACATACTTGTATAGACCGCTTATATTCCGATCTATCCTGATATTAATCTCAACGTATTTCTGTGTTACAGACACAATCCTGCAATTAAGCGTTTTAGGCGTAATCTCTGATAAGTGCGCCTTTACATATACGCTCGCGTTATTGTTTGTAAAATTATTTGCTCTCGTCAGAATAGAAAAAGCCGCCTGTAATTTTTCAAAAGTGCCATCCTGTAATTTTTTAAAATTATTATTTTGATTAATAATCTGAGTCCACAGCCGGAGCTCGTTTTGCACCTTTGAAAATTCTTGCGTAAATCTTCTGTCATAACGAATATTCTGCTTTAATAATTCTTCCGCTTGTGCAATATTTCTGCGCAAATCATCTATCTCAAGAGCGGCCGTATCCATCCGCAGCAGATTGTCTATTGTAGATGAAGTTTTTGTATCAAGGCCGCACTTAGGGCAAATATCGTCTACCGCTATGACAGGTTCATTACAAACACAACAGTAGACTTCCGGGAACGTAGTCTGACAGTGGCTGCATTTTAGACCTGACAGCTTTGCGTTTTTGCTGAAGGCTGATATTTTCCCGCATGAATTACAGTAGCGCAGAGAAAAATTACTCCGCAAATTATAATATCTTCCGGAACCCTTGCTTAAAACATCATTATAAATCGCCCAAGCCTGCTCGTAATCCTTAAACTCTTCTTGGATTTGTTCGATACAACCCTCGGCATATTGGAAAGACAGTAATTCTTGTATATTTGTCTTCTTTTTTCGCCTTATGGCAAAAATTACATTGTAAATTTTTGAATATTTTAAGCTGGTTTCTAATTTAGATACCTGGTGATTTTTAAAGGCATTGTACAAAAAAAAGCAAAGCTTTCCCTTTAGGTTTGCTTTTTCGCCAAGGCCAAAGCCTGCCCTGTTTCTGTTTCCCAATGCCGAAGCAATATCTTCATCTGTCTTTTGCAGATATTGCCCTGCCAAATCCCGCCGGTTATCGGAGGATAGGTTTTTGTAATCATTATCGTTTTGAATTTTTTCGTCAAAATATACTAACAGCCCATAAACACTTTGATTTAGTTCATCGCAGGAAATGGATTGCTCCTTTAGCTGTTCTAAAAGCGTATGCAAAAATTCGACAAATTTCTCATGGTTCTCAAATGTTTCCGGAACCTGATTTTTTACATGCGCAGGAATATCAATGTACCGAAACCCGACGTCCATAAGCTGCCGCTTTATAATATCGGGTTTTATGCCGGCGCTGCGAGTTAATACCGCCAAATCAATATCCGTAAAAATATCATTACCTGCCAAAATCTGCTCTTTCGCGAACGACATGACGACAGCACCGTCGAATCTGCCGCGTAATGGATAACTCATAATTCTTCACCTTCGCTTATTCTTGTGTGGTGAGAATCCGCGCAAACTCAACCTTTTTCTCATCAACTGTTTCTTGTGGCAGCACATTTTGAGACGCAATAAATTTGTTCTTTTTTTTGCCTGTCTCTGAATCTTCAACAACCACTTCCAAACCGGACGTATCCAAAATAAAATGCACTTTAATAGGATACCCTTTGGGCTTAGAACCCCCAAATTCAAATTTGAGGATCTCAAGAAAACGGATATTATACCTATCCGCACAATTCTGAGGTTCACCATTACTGTCTACGCAAGGAGTGAGATGCAGCGGAAGCCATTTCCCATCTTTTTTATCTCCGCGGATTTCACAGGTATCCTCAAATATACGGGCGACAATAGACGACGTATTGTCAAGGGTAACGTAATCCCCCACGTAGGTAAAGGGTAATTTATCACCCTTAAATATAACATTTTCTAAAATATAGTTATAATCTTCGGGTTCTCTGTAGTTGCTTAAAGAATCCAAGAAATGCGGGTGTACTGTGCTTATGCCTAATCCAAAGGTATACGTAGCAATGTCCGTTACCGTTACCTGCTCTTTCTGCTCCGCAATATATGCCGCCCCTCTAGCCACAACCAAGTCAGGGTCGGATAAACGCACTTTTCCCGGGAAACGGGGTCTGATCGCTCCGTCTATCATTGGCATCTTAGATGAGCCGCCGACTAACAAAACGATGTCAACGTCGCTTTCGGTAATGTTTTTCCCCTTGACAGCGGCGCTTTTAAACAGATCGTCAATATACTGTATCGTCATGTCCACGAGGTATTTTGTCGCCCGTTCAAACTCTTCCCTTGTGACAGTTACGGCAACACGCTCACCGTCAACGTCAAACCGGACTGTTTTTCGTTCGGTATTTGACAGCGATACTTTTGTACCCTCGACAGACTTCCTTATGCTGGCTTGTACGTCTTCGGAAATCTTGTCCGGCTCTCTATTGGTTGTTTCGCATAAGTTTTTCAGTATCAGGCGGTACAGTTCTTCGTCCCAGTCTTTTCCGCCCAGCTGGTCTTTTCCGCGGTTATCTATTACTTCAACATCTTTTCTGCCCATTGCGTCGACTTTCATATTCAGCAGGCACACATCAAAGGTACCGCCGCCCAAGTCATACACAAGAATATTAAGATCCGTATTAGCGGATTGATATTCGTTGATACAATAGTTGATGGCAGCGGCTGTCGGTTCGTTTACTATTTTCAGAACATTAAAGCCGGCTATCTCACCAGCCTGTTTAGTCGCCCGGCGCTCCTCATCCATAAATGACGCCGGGCATGTGATAATAACATCTTTGACGTCTTCGCCTGTTGCATTGGCGTAGCGGGCCAATTCTTTCAGTATAAATACCGCGACGTCAATCGGCTTCATCTGCTGCCCTTTATATTCATATGTCTTAGGGTCTGGCTTGCCGATTTCTCTTTTGGTGAATTCGGCCACACGCCCTTTGGCGCTTTCCTCTGTCCTGAATGCTTTTGCCTCCGCTCCGACTACAGGCGGATCCCCGTTCGCGGGGAAATACACCACAGACGGCAGCGTAAAAGTCACCCCTTGTCCCAGCATGTTGGGAATTACCTCCGCTTTTCCGTCGTTTCCTATCTTGGCTATAACAGAATATGTAGTGCCAAGATCGATGCCATACTTCATATCTCTTCCTCCTTAGATTCTGTGTTTTCGGCGCTGTCTTTGTCAGTCCCCTCGCATGGCATGGGGGTTTCAGCAGCGAATTGATAGACTACTACAGATTCCCTGACGAAGACTTCCCCGCCCTTAAAAAAACCGATGTTGCGGCTTTCCGCCACGCAGCCATGCAACTCTTCCTTACCGGTCGGCGTGGTACCTGCCTTCTCTTGCCTGCTATTCGGCTTGAATTTTGTTCCAACCTCTGTCTTTAACTCAGAGACACCGTTTTCTTGTAAGAACTCCCGAATCTCCTCAAACAAATGTTGAAAATTTTTCTTGGCCGAATCATCGGCTATGCCGTTTAAATAAATCAAATACTCGTCAAATAACCGGGCCATTTTTACAAGGGACGGGGAAAGATAAGTCTTTTGCGCCGCAAGTTTTGTTTCCTCCTTGTATTGATTATGCACAGTATCAGCAAAGGCTTTCAGGTGATTAATATCCACATACAGCTTCGATACTTCGCCGGAGATATTGCTTATGTCAGCAAACTTCTCCTGGAATTGCTTAATTAACTGATCTACCTTTTCGTCAAGCCGCAGCAAAGGGCGAAACGCCTCACCAATCTGACGCAAAAAATCCTCATAAGACTTTACATTGTCTTCTAGCTTTTTAATGCGGCCGGAAAGGTCACGTATTTCATGGAGCATAGGATCCTTTTCTTCATAACCCGGCTGTGCGCCATCTTGTTGATACGAGGCGGCAGGAGCGCCTTGTTGGTAAGGCGGCGTTCCCTTATACGCGGAATCCCGGCATTTAGTTGAAGGTGGGTCCTGACTTTTATTTTTTTGCTGTTCCGCATTTGTGCCAGCAAATCCCCTGCCTTGCTTCCATTCAACATTCATAGTTTCTCTCCTCTAAAATGACTTTTTTTATGGCTGAACCCTTGTTCTGTAACGTAATTGGCCTTTGTCAAAAAGGTACACTTTTTTGACAGGCATTTTACTTTGCTTTTTCGCGAGTTTTTTACATGGTGTCTGTAATGTAAACCGTACCCCATGTCAAGTACAAATTATCAATGATAGTTATGCAACGCTCTAAGATTATCAAGACAATCTAGTGTCTCATCCTGCAAGCAATTAAAGAATAACAGGGTATAGACGTTTGAGCTTAATTCTGGCATCTGCAATTAGCATACCATATAATAGGGAGTAAAATCAAGTGGCTAAAAATAA
>JAISWS010000021.1 GCA_031270725.1 Syntrophomonadaceae bacterium
TTCCAGCAGCAGGGAATGATCGAAATACTCCTGATTATACGTGCCTTCTTTAGTCCGAACCGCTTTAATAAGTCCCGGATATAACAAGTCTCCCTGTTCTTTAAGCCGTTTGGCAAAGCTGTTGTTAATTTGCCAGTCAGGATGGCTTTTCCTGGCGTCGGTCCCTACAATAATTAAAATGGGAGCGACTTTCTTATTATCTATAGTAATGTTTTCTCCGCGCGTCAGGCCCGGTATACTATCCCGGTGTATATCGAATAAAGCTACTAACCGCCCCTTGTTCCCGGCTAAAATTTTATTAACTGTTTCCCGTGAATTGGTATAGCTTTTGTTATAATCCGGATAATCGTGAACCGTATCGTCAAATACGCTTTGCAAACCCTTACTTTTTAATTGCTCCGACAAATGCTCCGCCACCTCATTAATTAAGCCGTGTCCGTCCACGCGCGCCGTTTGGCTGTCCGGCGTATAGCTTTCACTGCTGTGGGTACAGTATAAGCTCACATAATAATCCTTGAAAACCTGATGATAATTCCCCTGACGTTCCGTATTGTCCGCTTCCTGTACCGCTTTTGCGGGTGGCCGTTCATTTACGGCATTAACATTGTTTTCCTGATTTATACTGACCGGCGCCTCCGTTTCTTTATAAGCCAAAGCCTGAATATTAGCGGTTAGCAAATATTCCGACAGCGCATGTTCCCGGTATTGCTTTTCCCAAAAACCGCCCCGGGATTTTCCGTTCAGCAGTACGCTGCTTTCTCTGAAAAAAACGGCGCCCATTTCATTATTTACATTTATTCCGGCCAGCGACCGGGAAAAATTATGCCATTGCTTTATAAACATATTGCCCCATTCCGGTTTTTCAAATTCAAAACCCAAGCCAACCAATAAAATAGCCATAAAAGCATACATTAGTACTATTGTTTTACAAAATGTAAAAAAGCCGGTTTTTCCCATTTTCTACCACCTGTTTCCTGCGCAGAATACGATTATGCTATAGAAAAACTATTCACATTATTGGTAAATTAGAACAGAGTTAACAAACGCTTTTAAATAGCGGGAAAAACCCTTCAAAAAGTCCCTGTCGGTTTAATACAGCGCGTAACCCCTAAAAACATACGCGCGTTTTCATTTTTTACCTGAAAATATATTCGGGAACCTCTAAGAGCCCCAGTAGGCTGTAACAGCTAAATCTATACAGGATATGTCTCCGCGTCATTGCACCCGTTTCGAGCACGGGCGGGCGCAAGATGCCCCCCTGAAGGAAACACGGCAGGGCAGTATCCAGGCCGCTGCCGCTGGGCCGTTATCTTATGAAAGAGGTGCAGGCGCCGCAGTGGTACAGGATTTCTGCCGAAACTCTGGATATCGACGTGGAGTTTGCTACCCAGATTGTTAAGCGGTAATTTTTAAACTACAGCGCTAATACCGGGGTTACTATCCGCAAAACCGGGAATTATGAGGCTATGCCGGGAGACACAATCAGATATGATATTAAGGAAGTCAGCAACGACAACACCGTTGCCCTGACCGATTTCTTCTGGCGGGATGTGCTGCCAGAGGGCGCGGATGATATGCCCGATCTCATCTATGGCCGCGCAGAGTTTGGGATCGCGGGATTTAAAGTATTCTGTTTCTTGTTCGCCATACTGGAAGTACATCACTATTTCCTGTCACGCACAAGCGCTGAAAAACCTCGGCCATAGCTTTTTTCCGCCTTCTCACTGAAAAGGCGGGCGGAAAACTCTCCCTACTTCCGGTTGTAGGCTATACATTCGCAGCATTTGCCGTGCTTAGCGCAGGCGTAGGTACAATTGCAGGTTATGGACTGGTTGTGTTTGCAGGCTTCCATAAATTCTATCCCTCCGTAACTTTCACATAGTACTGCCGCCGCCGGGGGCCGTCAAACTCGCAGAAATATACCCCCTGCCAGGTTCCCAGCAGCGGCGCTCCGCCCTTTATTATCAGTGTTACGCTAGAGCCGATGGCACTGGCTTTCAGGTGGGCGGCGCTATTGCCTTCCATATGCCGGAATTCTGGCCTGTCGGGAAAAGCGCGGTCTAGCCCCAACAGCAGATCGCGAACGACGTCGGGGTCAGCGTTTTCATTGATGGTGATCCCCGCTGTGGTATGAGGACAGAAAACCAGGCAAATGCCGTCTGTGACGCCGCTTTTCCTGACGGTTTCTTGGATTGTGGCTGTTATGTCATGCAACCATTCTGTTTCTGTTTGTATAGCAAAAATTTCGAACATATTTAAACACCCCGCATTATTACGAATGACTGCCCAATGCGCCGCCATGGTAGCAGATGATTGTCTTATTCTGGTAACTCCGGAGACGTTCTTCTGAGTTACCCGCCGCGTCTGAATCAAAGGTATGCATGGGATTAGCTCCTGTTAGCGTACCTTCGGTGATATTCAGCTCATCCCCGGCAATAAGGGCTTTGGCTTCGCGCGAGTAGGCAGATATGCCCCGAAGTATGGCAGAATATCTCCATCTTCTAAAACTTTGCCAACAGCAACCTGGCGGTTGGCGAACCCCGCTTTGAGCTTTGCGAAGAGATCCTTCATCCCCTCGTCAAGCTGGTCATATTTATGTTCAAATGCCGCCAGCTTCACCGAGGTTTTGCTCCGCGCTTCCGTCCCTGTGCGCCATTATTGCCGCCGATGGCGCTAATTTAAGCAAATCCGCGGCACAGCCAATATGATCAATATCCTGGTAGGTCAGAATGATGGCGGTAAGCCTTTCCGCTGAGAAACCGGTTTTTTCAATGGCTTCCCGCAGTTGCTGGGTTTGCCTTGGGAATCCGGTGTCAACCAGAATCAAACTGTTATTTATCCCATAACAGCGTGGGATAAATAATGCCATTCTCAGTTGGGAGTTCAAGCATTTCAATTTGCTCTGTGATTCTCATTTCGGCGCGTCTTCTTTATCGTTTTTTGGTTTTTCCTTGCTTTGGGTTTGGTCAGTTCATAGCTATCAGATATCATTTCCCTGATAATTGCCTTAGGTACGCTGCCGTCCATGATAACGCTGTTCCAATGCTCTTTATTCATGTGGTAGCCTGGTATCACTGACTCGAAAGCATCCCGCCAGAACATGGATTTTATTGGGTCGCATTTCAGATTCAGCAGCATCTGCCCGCCATGTTCTATAAAAAGGGCGAATATCTTGTGGTTGCCCTGATGGCGCATCACCGGCGTTTCGAAGTCGAAAGGGTAATCCTCATAAGCACCCGGCAGCGACAGGCAGAATTCCTTTATCTTCCTGCGGCTGTCCATTTAGCTATATCCCTCCGGCAACGGCAGATTAGAGGCTTCACAGGGCAGCCTGACATCACGGACGTCGTTTTCATCATGCTCATATCCTTTACGGAATCCGCCCTGGTAGCCGGGAATCCACGCCGGGCAAGTTTCACCTACATATAGCGCTGCCCCCGCTTTGTCAAACTCTGACAAATGCGGATCAACGGCCAGCCCGCTCTGAACCCGGACGCTGTGACACGGCGTTGTGCAGCTCACCCGCTTTTCAGCGTAACCGGCGCGTTTCAGTTCACCGATAAAGCAGGCGGCGTTCCGCTGTTCTATCAATATGTCAATGTCGTCATGTTCCCGTGTCTGCCTGCCCAGCAGCGCATCGACGCCCCATCCGCCGTCCACCCAGACGGTCACACCAATTCGGGCGGCGGTACTCAGAAGAGAAACCACATCCTGTTCATCCATCATCGCTTAACCCCATTTTGTCAAATCTCCGCTGGATGCAATAACCAGCTTTTGTTCTTTTCTTTCGAAACTATTATACACCATTTAACTAAAAAGGATGAAGTATCCTATGCATAATTTAGTAGTCTGCGAAAAGCCCTCAGTAGCTTTATCCCTGGCATCGGTGCTGGGCGCTGGAGCCGGGCAGCACTTCCTATCCTGCCTGAACACTGGAAGTATGAGGCAACAAAGGATAAGTCCAAGCAGTTATCCGTTCTTAGGAGCCTCATGAGCCGCATTGATGTGGACTCTATAGTCTGCGCGACTGACGCCGGACGTGAGGGTCAACTCATCTTTCGGCTTGCTTACGAACACGCTATATGTACCAAACCGCTAAAACGCCTTTGGATTTTATGTGTCGCAACACATAAAATCCAGAACCGCTTACCCAGCCACCAATATTACCTTTAATTTATCCTCATCCTATTACCAAACCGTGGAAAACTACGAATGCAACGGCTATAGAGACATAACTGCGTATTGGAGCACTTTAGCCGAAGGAAGGGGAACTAACCCCAATCCGCGTACACGTATATAGAAAGACTGGCAAACAGGCCGCAAACAGTGAAAGGCAAATAAAAGCGTCCAATAAAAAAAGAAGCGGACAGAGCCAAGTGGAACTCAATTGTTTTATGATAAGTAACTATGTTATTGTCGCAACGTCATTATCCTATGAATGTGATAAAATACTTGGACTGTACCGGTAGCGCTGGCAGATAGAAATCCGCTTCAAATGCTTGAAAAGCCTTTTTCATTATGATGATATGCCCGCAAAGGCAGAACGGACAATGAAAGCGTTTGTAAGTGGTTAAACTGTTGGCAGCAATTTGCGAGGTATTGGTAAGCCAAGGCCGTTTTTCCCTTCAACAGACGTAACACGCCTTTGGGAAATGCGAGTTTGTACAGAGAATTGCAGATTGTCCTTGCTGTTTTGGCCTCTCTGGTTATTGCTTATCTGGGTACCTTTAATATCCTCTCGGATATTGGAACCTTCTCAGCTATCTGCGCCGATCCCCCAAGAAAAAGGCTGCGCTCTATGGCTGGCTTTGTGAATAATACTGATTATTTGTACGCTAATGATCAAAGGGGGCAAGGTATCGTTTATCTACGTATGTTTAATATAAAATTAGCGGTATAAGGAGTACGGACGATAGTTTTCAGGTATTTTATAAAAAAAAGGCGAATTGCCAAAATTAGCGGTAGCTACCGGATAATTGGGAGAATTGGCGTTGCTCAATATGCAAGGGAAATATTTAGTGTTGTTTCGGGGAAGATTGCGTATCCTGCCCAGGAAACGGACTCCATTTTTATAAAACTGTAAATAACCAAGTTCTAAATTTAAAGCCAAACCTATAATATCGCCGCTGTCGTATATGATATCCGTGTTGCCGATAACACATCTGCTATTGTTTTGCGTATGCCCTAAATAAATTTTACCGTCATAATAACAAGAGCGGGAAATATGGTGATTGTCGATAATGCCTATCATATTTCCGTAAGCTTTTTCCAAAGTTATTTCCCAATACCATTTACCGCTTTTTTTGCCTTGAGAAGCCCTGACAGAGGAATTATAACCTATAATTGCGGCAGTTAATCCATTATTTCTCAATGAGGCTTGAGGAGTAGGGCTCCATACGACTGACTTAGAAGAGGAAGAGTTTTTAAAATCCTTCAGGAATTGCAGAAATTGGTATGCAAAGTTATTTTTATTTTCCATAAACAATAGCCTCCTAAACTTCTTGGTAAATTATATTCAGAAACCTGTGAAGAAGTGAAAGATAACGCCGAACGTCAATCAAAATATGAATTGGCATTGTTTTGCTGAGGAAAATGAGGTAATGTATATTAGGACAATGGTTAAAAGAAGGTTGAAAAAGCATGAAAGCTATGGTTGCCGTGTTGGATTTTGGAGGTCAGTATAATCAATTAATTGCCCGCAGAGTAAGGGAATTGCATGTATATAGTGAAATGGTTCCTTATGATATAGAGCTGGATAAATTGCAAAAAATGAACCCGCAGGGAATAATTTTTTCCGGAGGGCCGGCCAGCGTTTATGAAAAAGGGGCTCCGCAATGCGACCCGGGTATTTTTGAGATGGGTATCCCCATATTAGGAATATGTTATGGTATGCAACTGATAGCCAAAAACAAAAAAGGGCTGGTTGAAGACAGCCACATAAAAGAATATGGGCGGGCGTATTTAAATATTAATTCGCCGGACGGGTTGTTTAAAGATATAAATTCCCCTCTGCCGGTTTGGATGAGCCATGGAGTGGCGGTAAAAAGAGTGCCTGAAGGTTTTGAGATTATGGCGGCTACTGATAATTGCCCGATTGCGGCGATGGGAGATTATAAAAATAAACTCTATGGAGTGCAATTCCATCCCGAAGTTCGCCATACCCATCAGGGCAATGACATTTTGGGCAATTTTTTGTTTTCCATTTGCCGTATAAAACCGGATTGGGATTTACAGGATTATATAACATCTACGATAGAAGCCATACGGAGGCAGGTTGGAGACAATAAAGTGTTGTGCGCTTTGAGCGGGGGGGTAGATTCTTCCGTGGCGGCGGTCATGACTTATAAAGCAGTGGGGCAAAAATTGATTTGTGTTTATGTCGATACCGGATTGATGCGTAAACATGAATCTGAACAGGTAAAGGAAATTTTCGCAAATAAAATGGGAATGGAGCTGGTTTTTGTTGACGCTAGAGACCGTTTTTTTAACAAACTGGCGGGAGTAAGGGATCCGGAACAAAAAAGAAAAATCATAGGAGCGGAGTTCATCAGGGTATTTGAAGAAGAAGCCAGAAAATTTGGGGAAATCAATTACCTGGTTCAGGGTACCATTTATCCTGATGTGGTGGAAAGTGGTACCAAAACCGCCAATATTATAAAAAGTCATCACAATGTAGGAGGGTTACCGGAAGATATGGAGTTTGAGCTGGTAGAACCCTTGCGGCTGTTATTTAAGGACGAAGTGAGAGCAATAGGAACAGAATTGGGAATGTCTGATGAAATTGTCTGGCGGCAGCCTTTTCCCGGACCGGGGCTGGGAGTTAGGGTACTGGAAGAAGTTACTCATGAAAAAGTAAGCATATTACAGGAAGCGGATTATATTGTACAGGAAGAAATAAGAAAAGCCGGATTAGAAAGGGAAATATGGCAGGCTTTTGCTGTTTTGCCTCCTATTCGCAGTGTGGGAGTCATGGGAGACGATCGCACCTATTCTTATCCTGTAATTATCCGCGCCGTGAATAGTGATGACGCGATGACCGCCGAATGGTCACGTTTGCCTTATGAAGTTTTAGATAAAATAGCTCTTCGCATAGTCAATGAAGTAAAAGGGATTAACAGGGTGGCTTATGACATTACCTCTAAGCCGCCGGGGACGATTGAGTGGGAGTAAATAAAACTATCCCGGAAACTCACTATTTAAGCGGCTTTCCGGGATTTCTTTTTGCCTTTTGATAACAGTTTGATAACAGGAGCATTTCGGCGCTTATTCTGCGCCGCAGGTGGTTTGCAGGTGTCTTACCTGTTGCCAATCTGTTGCCATTGCTCCATCCATTGAAAACGGTCTTGCTGATTCGCTGTCAGCAAGACCGTTTTTTCTGTTCTGAAAAGGTGCTTATTTCTTGTCTTTCAGGTCACTGAACAGCCATCAGTAAGCTCCTGGGATGGAACCTTCACCCACCGCTGAGTGGTGTCAAATTCGGGGTATCTGTACCGCCACTGGTCGTATTCCTCTTTGGTGATTTCCCCGGCTTCGAGTTTTTTGGCTTGTTCAAGCCACGCGAAAAGCATATCGCTCATCTCGTGGTAAACCTTGCCCTTGGATTTGTCCAGCTTGAGGCACACCTCCCCATCGACCTCAGCCACGCTTAGGCCGCGCAAATCCTCAAGGGTGAATAAGGTGTGCATCAGGCCGATGTTACTGTCGATGTCAGGCACATCCAGTGCATGGGGAGATACCTCCAACGCATTGGCAAGAACTTTTGTTAAATCGGATTTCGGTGTCCGTGTGCCGGATTCATATTGCGCCATGCGAACATCGGCGGTCTTTTCCGGGAAGTCAACCGCCTGTCCAAGATATTTCTGTGTCATTCCCCGCAAGTTGCGGAGAAAGTGGATTCTTTCACCAATCGCTATAATACCATCTCCTGTCCGTGCTCTGTTGAAATGAGTATAGCATATAAGCTTAGGAGAAGTCAATAGAAACTAAACAAAAAAGTTTATATATTCTCTTGCCAACCACTTGACATAAGCATAAATGCTTAGTATAATGAAATTAATCACTAAGCAAATACGCTTAGTGAAAGCCATCGCACATCACGGTAACGGTGTGTATCGCCCGGGCAAATCGGGTGGCGATTCAGAAAATACTCCCGACACGAAACCTGTGGCGTGGGCTGCCACAGGGCGCAGGGGCGGAGTCTGCGGTATGTCTGAGATAAATAAAAACAGAAGGAGGAGCAAATTTGGCAGAAAAGATGTTTATGCGGGTAAACGAGGTTGCGGATGCTTTGGATGTATCAGAGCCATACGCCTATAAGCTCATTCGCAAACTGAACGAAGAACTCAAACAGAGGGGCTGCATTGTCATTGCAGGGCGCATTGACCGCAGGTTTTTCTACGAGAAATTCTACACTTCAACCAAAGAGAGCCAGCTATAAACTTGTCAATAGCAAAAGGAAGAAAAAGATGAAAAAAATATGGATAGACAGTGGATAAACACGGGCAGGGCAAAGCGGCCCCGAACGGCGGGGCTAGGCGCGAGGC
>JAISWS010000035.1 GCA_031270725.1 Syntrophomonadaceae bacterium
TTATACCCATTTTTGATTTTATCCATAAAATCTTCCCCTAATGCTTTATATTATTTTATTGTCAACCATTGTGGCATGGATTTCCCATATAGACGCCATGACCTATCTATGGCGTAAAGTTCTGTAATCCATGAAACTTCACTATCCCCTTATGTTTTTCTATATCAAAATCCGCCTGATTTCCCTAGTTTATATTTGTGAAACGCAACATATTTTCTATTATTTTTGCGCCGCTGGAGGCTTTCTTGACAACGCGGCTATTCCCAGGCAGCCGCTGAATATAACTGATATTTGTGCCGTTTTCCAACAGATGCGTCGCGTAGCTGTAGCGCGAGATGTGGATAGCGGTGTCTTTATTGATTTCCGCCTTTTCCGTCAGCCTTGGCGGCTATTGTACATTATATTTGTATTGTAACATAGATAACATGATCACAGTATGTCATGCTTCCGGCGTGTATTTATTTTATTTGTATTGGTTATGCTGGCATAAAATGGTAAAGAATGGGCAAAAATTTCTATAAATAACTTTTATAAATAACATTGGAGGGATGAGAAAAATGCCCAGAGTATTTACATATTTACTGGCGTTTGTTTTATTAGCCACAATTGGAATAAATGTTGCGGATTATGCAATGGGATTAGAAGATTATAATAAAACACCATATCAACAAGCATTTTCATCAATCGGTGCAAATTCACTTGAATTTAGATTAGATTGCTGGGCTAAAATAAAAAAAGACCCGGAACATAAATACCAAAAACAGATAGATGAAATCAGTCAGGCGCTGGGAACACGGCTTGAGCGAACCAAACGGGAAGAAACGGATAATAAGAGTTTTAAATATCAAGGCTGGCTTGACGGCGCCCGGTATAACATTGTTTTTCGTGAAACGAATGGAGATATAACTTATATTATTGTCACTTTAGTTTTTGCCTGCGACCGGCAGAATATCATTACATGCGAAACGAATTTAAACAAAATAAAAACTATCGGCTGGAATTTCTGTCAATTATATCATGGTGGTATAGATTTGCTGGTGGCTCCCGAAGCGCTGGAAATTTTACTGGATATTATGGCTAAAAACATGGGAGCTGAAATTGTGGAAAGACATTTAGGGGATAATTACGTTAGCGCGACGCTAAAAAACCAAAAATATCGGAGTAATATTTTCAAAAATACCTGTAACTGGCAAATTGCCGTAAGAAGAGATCAGAGCGGGCAAAAAACTTTAATTTGGATAGGAAGCCCGTTCATTGTCAGTGATTACTAAAAATAAAAGAGGTGAGGAAAATTTGGAATTAGTAGTGAACGGAAAAAGAAGATTAAATGGAGAAATAACAGTAAGTTCCGCTAAAAATGCGGTTTTGCCAATATTAGCGGCAGCGTTGCTGAGCAGCGAGCAGGTGATAATCCACCGCTTGCCCCAAATAGATGATGTGTCGGTGATAACCGAGTTAATAAATAATATAGGTATTCAAACAAGGGCTCAGGGCGATAGTTTAATAATTAACGGAGATATAAAAAAGTATAAGCCGTCTTATGAATTAGTCAAACGGATAAGGGCTTCTTTTTTAATCATAGGACCTGTCTTAGCTAAAAACGGGCTGGTAAGAATAGCGCTGCCGGGAGGATGCGCTATTGGCAGCCGCCCCGTTGATTTGCATTTAAAAGGGTTTGCGGCTTTAGGCGCGGATATTTCTTTTAATAAAGGGGATGTAGTCGCCAAAGCGGATAAACTTATCGGCAGCCATATTTATTTAGACTATCCGAGCGTAGGGGCTACTGAAAATATAATAATGGCGGCTGCTTTGGCCGAGGGAACCACTTATATAGAAAATGCGGCGTTAGAGCCGGAAATAATAGACCTTTCCAATTTTATAAACAGTATGGGCGGCAAAATATGCGGGGCCGGAAGCAATGTAATAAAAATAACCGGAGTTAAAGAACTGAAAAAAACCGAATACGCCCCCATTCCTGACCGTATAGAAGCCGGAACGTATATGATAGCGGCAGCGGCTTCGAAAGGTGAAGTGACTGTAAAAAATGTTATTCCGGAGCATTTAAAAGCTGTTTCCGCAAAACTGATTGAAAGCGGAGCGGAAGTAGAAGAAAAAAATAACGAAATATATGTCTGCCGGCACGGTGATGTCCGGCCGGTTTATATAAAAACTCTTCCTTATCCTGGTTTCCCTACCGATATGCAGGCACAAAT
Organism: Syntrophomonadaceae bacterium; assembly: GCA_031270725.1. Classification (GTDB taxonomy): domain Bacteria; phylum Bacillota; class Syntrophomonadia; order Syntrophomonadales; family Syntrophomonadaceae; genus JAISDD01. Next base: position 2,214 of record JAISWS010000035.1, read on the forward strand.
CACGACTTATTTGAGCATAGCCAAGGGCAGCAGCATTCTGAGTGAATCGGTATTTGAGAATCGCTTCATGCATGTGCAGGAATTGACGCGGATGGGAGCCGATATCAGGACTGAAGGGCGAACGGTTATTATTAAAGGCAGTGCGGAACTTACCGGCACCGACGTTTATGCTACCGATTTACGGGCCGGCGCCGCTTTGCTGATAGCGGCTCTTATGGCTAAAGGTAAAAGTGTCATTCATAAAAGCGAACATATTGATAGGGGATATGAAAATATAGTGGAAAAAATGAATAAGTTAGGAGCGGAAATAAAAGAAAGGTAGTTATCATGGGGCAATAATTTTTAGCATATTAATTATTTATGGAAAGATGGAAGTATAAATTTCGCAAATTGATAAACAAAAAAATCTTGTTACCGCTCTTTTTTTTGCTGATTGCTATTTTAAACTGGGATAAATGCTCAAATAAACAGAATGTATATTATTATGAACCATCCATACATTTATTTTTGACAGAACAAAATAAATGTATAAATATGCCGCTGGAAGAATATTTAATAGGTTGCGTAGCGGCGGAAATGCCATCTTTATTTGAGGAGGAAGCCTTAAAAGCGCAGGCTGTATGCGCCAGAACTTATGCTTTGCGTAAATTTTTAGACGGAGCGAAGTATTCGGGCGGAGCGGATTTAAGCGATAACCCCAACGATTGTCAGGCCTATATCGACGAAAAAACTTTTAATCAGCGTCATTCCGATAAAAGCAAACTTTTATACTCTAAAATCATTACCGCGGTACAAGAAACCCGGGGAATCATCATAACTTATCAGGGAGAGCCGATAGACGCGCTTTATCATTCCACCTGCGGGGGGAAAACGGAAAGCGCCGGACAGGTATGGGGGAAAGATATACCGTACTTGCGCGGCGTTAAATGCGATTATTGTAAAGGCTCGGCTTATTACCAGAAGCGACAGGAGTTCAGCTGGGAGCGGGTCAGGGACAGTTTGCGTTTAGCGGAAGACGCGGCTGGTGTAAAAGTTATGGCTACTACCGATAGCGGCAGGATAAAAACGCTCGCTATCGGGAATCAGAAAATCAGCGCTGAAAAACTGCGGCAAAGTTTAAACTTGCCTTCGGTGTGGTTGGATATTAAGGCCGGTAAAAATAAATTGCTCATAAATAGCCGCGGGTATGGACATGGAGTCGGCATGTGCCAGTTCGGCGCTAATGGTTTGGCTGAACAAGGCAATGATTACAAAAAAATATTGCG
>JAISWS010000090.1 GCA_031270725.1 Syntrophomonadaceae bacterium
TCGTGCGCCGGCGTTACTTTTACAGCGCCGGTACCAAAGTCAATATCAACATACTCATCGGCAAAAATGGGAATCAGCCGCCCAGTCAGAGGTAAGCGCACTGTTTTACCTACCAGGGATTTAAATCTTTCGTCGCCGGGATTTACCGCGACGCCGGTATCGCCCAGAATAGTTTCCGGACGGGTGGTGGCTACTGTCAAATATTCGCCGCTGTTATCCAGGGGATATTTAATATACCATAAATGGCCGTCATGCTCTTCATGTTCCACTTCTATATCTGAAATGGCGGTATTGCACCGGGGACACCAGTTTATGATATAATCGCCCTGATAAATCAGGTTTTTATTGTAAAAATTAACAAAAACTTCGCGTACGGCCGCGGAATACTTTTCGTCCATAGTGAAGCGGGCCAGTGACCAATCGCAGGAAGAACCCATCAAACGCAGCTGATTGCTTATCCGGTCTCCGTAAACGTTTTTCCATTGCCAGATACGTTTCAAAAACTCTTCGCGTCCTAAATCTTCTTTAGTTAAAGATTCTTCGGCTAAAACTTCTTCTAACCGCGCTTGGGTCGCGATACCGGCATGGTCAGTTCCCGGAAGCCATAAACACCTGTAGCCCTGCATTCTTTTCCAGCGGATTAATATGTCCTGTAAAGTGTTGTCTAAAGCGTGCCCCAAATGCAAAGAGCCGGTTACATTAGGGGGCGGCATGACTATAGAATAGGTTTTCCCGCTTCTGTCCGCCGTTGGTTTAAAATAACCGTGTTCCTGCCAATAAGCGTACCATTTACTTTCTACCTGCGCCGGATTATAAACAGGGTCTAATTTGTTATAGGACTGCATTTTTATTCCTCCACTTCGTCCGCGCTTGAATTGTCAATAAAATTTCTTTAGCAGTTATGGTTATGATTTTACTTAATACGGGGGCGGAAACGCAAGTTTTTTACATAAAAAATTGCCGGATATATATCAATAGTCTTCCTCGGTAATTAGCGGGGTTAGAAATTGATGATACCGCAAATGAGCGACATACGCAAACCAAAGTGTTTCCGGCGGTTACGATATTTGTTTGACGTGATTTTAAACACTTTGATTTTCGCGTCGACGTTCTCAATCAGGATACGTTCGCGGGAAATGCGTTGATTTTTAGCTTTTTCAGTGTCCGTAAGAATACCGCTTTTTGGCGGCGTCCAGCCGGTGATATTAATGATTTATCCTTTCTTTTCAACGACCCGCCCGTGCGTATTCGGCAGATGTCTACAAATAAAGTAATTGTAAATAATTTACAAATGCTTTATCATGCTCCTTAAAGGTATTTAACTTTAGGGGGCGTTTATGAAAACTAAATTAAAGATTTTAGGATGTTTTTTAGCTATGGAGCTTTGGTTTTTTTCTTTTTCCCCGCCGCTTCCGGCCGCTGGCGCCGCCTGGAAAAGCGTGACGGACGCCGGAAGCGAGGAAAGAGAAGTGTGCGGACAGGTACTGGAAGGATTTGCCCGCTATCAGCTATGGCTGCGGCTGCTTAACGCTGATGAAATCAGTTGGCCTGTCTCCTCATACGTTAACGCCATGGCTTATTTACGGCCTTATTACGCCGACGAACTGCTGCGGCGCGTGGTTTGCCACACCGCTGTCCGGGATTGGCGCACGGGAAAGTTAACAACCGTTCCCCGGGAAAGTATTCCGCTCTGGGACAGCGAAGACGTGCCCTGGCTTTCTTTTACCCGTCCGGATGAAAAAACTTTTATTTTTCAGCGACATTACTATAACTGTTATGTTACTGACCCGGATTACGATTACCTGGTTACGGCGCGTTACGCGGACGGGCGCTGGAAAATCAGCGGGCTGGAATTAAGAGCGGCTTCTTCCTCGGGGCGGGAAACAGAATAAAGTAATTTTCGCGAAATAACGATAAATTTATTGGGATAAACACCTGAATGGGTGTTTTTTCTCGGTTGGCCGCGTTTTCAGTACCGAAAACACGAAGCGCGGACTATTGCAGACTATTAATGAAAAAAGAATCGTTTTATCATGGGATACGGATGAGATATGGATAAGAATACCGGACAGAAAATTATGAACAAGGCTTTGTTTTTGGATCGTGACGGCGTGGTGAACGTCGATAAGGGCTTTGTCCACAAAACAGAGGATTTTCAGTTTGCGGACGGAATATTTTCTTTCTGCCGTTATTTTTCCGGCGCGGGGTACCGCGTATTTATCGTAACCAACCAATCGGGGATAGCGAGAGGATATTTTACGGAAGAAGATTTTAGCCGGCTGAACGCCTGGATGCTGGACGAGTTCGAAAAAAACGGGGTTTTCATAACGGAAGTCCGCTATTGCCCTTATCATCCGGAAGGCGTCATAGAACGCTACAAACGCGAAAGTACTGACCGGAAGCCAAACGCGGGCATGATTTTAAAAATAGCGCGTAAATATGGCCTGGATTTGAATAATTCAGTTTTGATCGGAGACCGGCGGGAAGACATGGCTGCGGCGCAAGCGGCGGGTATAGGCCATTATTTTGCCTTGAGAGGCGCGTATGAGCTGCCGCCTGAAACGACGGCTTTTGATTCGCTGGACAGCCTGCTGGCTTATTGGCGTAAATATCAGGACAAAGGAGTAATGAGACTATGAGATTTTCCGCGGCCCGGAAAAAGTTTGAGGAACTGGCGGCGGCTAACTTATATGCCGGCTTGGCGTTTTTTAAGAGGATCAGGGCCAATTTCCCGGAAAGAGAACGATCCCTTGACGATGATCTGGCCGTTTTTTTGGAGGCTCACGCCGCTGAATACGCGGATGAGCAATTGCCGAGCGCGGTGAGCGACATCGCTGGCCCGCAAACGCTGGCAGCGCTGGAGAAAATATATTATGAACCGCGAAAAGATTTTTGGGAGGATATATTCCGTCAAAACCTGGAAGCTATGGAAAGCCACCCGTATTATTACTCTTCCTGGCCGCTGAGTTGGGAAAACTGTTCGGTAAAACCGCTTTTGTTTACCGATAGCGCGGCTTTTACGCTTCATAAAGGGCGGCTGGTTACATGGGATAACACAATAAAGGAAACCTATAAGGAAAATCTTAGATATTTTTTAGGCGACTGCCCTTTTCCGCGGGAAATGGAGAAATTCCGCGAGCTTTATAAAAATACGCCTATGGAGTATCAGCAAAAGAGACCGGCTTATTTTTATTTTTCCGGTAAAGAGGTTCTGGAAACGGCGCTCTTTGCCGAACGCTTCAGTGAGGCTATTTCTGAGGCCGACAACGTAGGCGTCGTCATAATCGGCGGAGAGGAATCCTTGGAGAGTTTGTTTTCCGATGCTCAGACCCTCGTGCCGCAAAAATGGATTAATGTTTTCCCAGAAACCTGGGATTTTATCTTAAAAATCTTGCAGTCAAGGGACAACGACTACCAGCAAAATCTGCGGGAAATCAGGCAATATTACGCCGACAATGAAAACGCGGTGAACCTGCGCGTCAGAGCGGGCCAAAAGCTGAAAATAGTGTTTATCAGCTGTTTATTCACCACGGCTATCCAGTACCGGATAAGGGACGCCGCCGACGCCTGCCGGAGCTTAGGGCATGAGGCGCACATAGCCATAGAGAAAAACGCTGTCAGCAATGTTATGGATTACGATTTGTACGCTACCATAAACCGCGTGAAACCGGATATTATATTTACCACAGATTATTTTAGGCCGGAGGTTTTGGAATTTAACGGACTCTATCATGTTTGCTGGATACAAGATCCGCTGCCTTCAATGGCTGACAAGGAAAAAATTGCTAAACTGACCACTTATGACCTGTCGATGAGCTTAATGCTTAATTGGAATAATTTAGTAAATTTATACGCTTGTGAAGGGAAAAATTTTATGGCGGGACTGGTGCCGGGCAATGACGATATCTACAAACCTTACACGATATCGCCGGAGGAACATGAAAAATATGACTGCGACGTGTGCCTGGTATGTCATGACTCGGATTATATGGAAATATTGGACAAAGTTTTTGCCAACCCCGATGAAAATTTAAACCGTACGCTTAAAAAAATTGCCTTGAATTATCATAATGATGCCTTGAAAGAGAAGCTGATTTTCAATGAGGAAGATTTTTACCATTTTTGTTTGCCTTTGGCTGAACAGCTCCTTAAAAGTCAGGACAAAGAGCAAATTAAACAATTTTCCAGATATTGGTCCGAGCAGATGTTCTGGGTCAAAGCGGCTATATACCGAAATATTTTGGTAGAATGGCTTCTGGAAGCGGGGATAACCAATATAAAACTGTGGGGGAACGACTGGCCCAACACCGGGTTCAGGAAATACGCTATGGGTTCCGCTGAAAATGGGGAAGCACTTGCCAAAATCACCCAATGTTCCAAAATCAATTTGGGCAATAACGCTTTTTTTACTTCACCGGGACGCGTATTTGAAACCATGCTGAGCGGAGGATTTTATCTGTCCAATTATATCCCGGAAGCGGACGACGCTTACCCTATAAGCAAAATTTTAAAGGAAGATGAGGAACTGGTCTTTTTCAGAAATAAAACTGAACTTATTAAAAAAGTAAAATTTTACCTGGAAAACGAGGAGGAACGCCAACGCATGGCGGAAATAGGACGCAAGGTTTGCCTGGAAAAGATGACCTATAAGGCGCTGATGCGTAATATGACGGAAAAACTCGCGGAAATGGCGGAGAAAAATCTGTCCCCCAGCGGGCGCAAGCGCATCGGATAAACGGAAGGAGCCGCTATAAACTGGTGTTACATTACATGAAAGAACTATTTTCCGTGATAGAAGCCGCGCGGGTTACGGAGCGGCATGGAAAGCCTTTGGATCTGGCGCAAGCGGCGGAAGATTTGGGCGATCTCTTTATCCGCCGCCGGGACGCCGGTAAAATCATAGCGCTGGGCAACGGAGGCAGCGCGGCTATAGCCAGCCACACCGTCAACGATTTGTGCAAAAATTGCCGCGTTCCCGCCTTGTGTTTCAGTGATTACGCGCTCTTGACCTGCCTGGCCAATGATTGCGGCTATGAAAACGCTTATAAAGAAGCCGTAAACTTAATGGCGGATGTAGACGATATAATTATAGCGATAAGCAGTTCGGGAAAATCCGCCAATATATTAAACGCCGCCGAAGCGGCGCTTAATAAAGGCTGCTATCTGCTTACGCTGTCCGGCTTCGACGGGGATAACCCCTTGAGAAAAATGGGAGACGTAAACGTATATATACCGTCGCCGCGTTACGGGCTGGTGGAAATGAGCCATCAGGCTATACTGCACATGATTACGGACCGTATCAGCGAGCTCTTTCAGGCGGCTGAATTAAAAAAGTAAGAGGTAATTTATTTATGATAAAATCCGTTGTAACCGGAGGATGCGGCTTCATAGGCTCCCACGTCGCGGACCGGCTTTTGGCCGAAAGCCACGAGGTTATTATTATCGATAACCTGACGACCGGACGCCTGGAAAACGCGGAACATGTGAAAAACCACCCCGGCTTAAGGATAATTAACGCGGATATAAGGGATTATGAACGGATAAGGCCGTATTTTGACGGCGCGGACTATGTTTTTCACCTGGCGGCGCTGGCCGATATAGTCCCTTCCATCCAAAATCCCCGGGACTATTTTACTTCCAATGTGAACGGAACTTTTAACGTTTTAGAATGCGTTAAAAATACCGGTTTGAAAAAACTGGTATACGCCGCCTCGTCTTCGTGTTACGGGATTCCCGACGCTTACCCCACGAAAGAAGAAGCCTCTATCCGTCCTGAATATCCTTACGCGCTCACGAAAAGGCTGGGAGAAGAACTGGTTTCGCATTGGGGGCAGCTGTACCAGGTGCCGGTAATTTCTCTGCGTTTGTTCAACGTTTACGGCCCGCGCTCACGCACCGGCGGCACTTACGGCGCGGTGTTCGGCGTTTTTCTGGCGCAGAAGCTGGCGGGCGAAAATTATACGGTGGTGGGGGACGGTACGCAGACCCGGGATTTCACTTACGTGACCGATGTCGCGGATGCTTTTTACACGGCGGCTTTATCGGAAATCACCGGCGAGGTTTTTAACGTGGGCAGCGGAGAAACCTGTTCGGTCAATCAACTGATTGAGCTGCTGGGAGGCGGCAAAACATACATACCTAAACGCCCCGGGGAACCGGATTGTACTTTTGCCGACATTACGAAAATAAAGTCTTTGCTGGGCTGGAGCCCGAAAGTTTCCTTCCGGGAAGGCGTCGCCGAAGTCCTGAAAAATATTGATTACTGGAAAAACGCCCCTGTATGGACGCCGGAAAAGATCGGCGAGGCCACCAAAGACTGGTTCAAATATCTGGGAAAGCGGGACTGACATGGGTTTGTTCATAAGCAAAGAGGATTTTGCCAAACTGAGACCGGTTTTCAAAGCGGAAAATAAAACCGTGGGCCTTTGTCACGGCGTTTATGACTTGCTCCACCCCGGCCATGTTATTCATTTTGAGGAAGCCAAAAAGCAATGTGATATTCTGGTGGTTTCCGTTACCTCGGAAGAATTTGTGCGCAAGGGTCCCGGAAGGCCCTATTTTAACAATGATTTACGGATTAAATTTCTCTGTTCCCTGGCAATCGTGGACTATGTAATGCTTTCAGAAAGCTACACCGCCGACGATGTCATAAAGGCGGCACAGCCGGATTATTACATAAAAGGCGGGGAATATTCCAGCCCGGAAGACGATATTACCGGGGAAATAGACGCGGAAACGGCTCTGGTACAATCTTTCGGAGGACAGGCTTACTTTACCTCCGGCGCCGTGTTCAGCTCCACCAGGCTGCTTAACAAAAATTTCCCCGTTTTAACGCCGGAACTAAAAGAATGGATGGCGGGATTTTGTGAAAAATACTCCTTCGGGGAGATAAAAAATGTTGTGGAAGCTTTCCATCCTCTGAAAGTTCTGGTCGTCGGCGACATCATTATTGACGACTATATGTTCTGTACCGTCAACGGCCTGATGAGCAAGGACCGGGGCTATTCCACCACCTATAACTATCAGGAGCGCTACCTGGGCGGCGCTCTGGCGGTCGCCCGGCACCTCGCCCAATTTTCCGGTAACGTCACTATCTGTGGAGCTATAGGAAACGAAACCGACCTGCACAGCCTGATACTAAACAGTCTGAGCAAGGATATGAAAATCGACCTTGAATACTTGGACGGCATGAACACCATTGTCAAACAGCGGTATATACTCGAAAATAAAAAACGCGAAACCATCGACAAGCTTTTTTCCGTCAACCGCCTGCCGGAGAGGTCTGCTTACAGGGATTTGACGGAAGCGAAGCTGATGAAAAAACTGAACGGCGGCCTGGAGCGTTTCGATCTGGTCGTAGCCGCTGATTTCGGGCACGGGCTGTTAACGCCGGGACTCATGGATTTTTTGCAGAAAAATTCCGGTTTCATGGCGCTTAACTGCCAGACCAACTCCACCAATTACGGCTTTAACCTGATAACCAAATACCTCCGCGCCGACGTTTTCAGCCTGGATCAGAAAGAGCTGCGCCTGGCGCTGGCGGATAACGCTCAGGATGACGAAGCGCTTTTGCTGAAATTATGGGAACGGTTCGGAAAAAAGACCGCTTTCCTTACCCGCGGCGCTTACGGAGCTATGGCGGCGGCCTCCGCTTCCGTCATAAACTGTCCCGCTTTTACGCTCACGGTAAAGGATACCGTAGGAGCCGGGGACGCCTTTTTCGCTCTGGCCGCCCTGTGCGCCAAGCAAGACCTGCCGCCGGATTTATCGGTGTTTTTATCCAATGTGGCGGCGGCGCTGGCCACCAATATAATAGGCAACAAAGAGGCCATTGCCAAAGTGGATTTTCTGAAATACGCTAAAACTTTGATGAATTTATGAAAAATGGTGAGGAAGAGGAACTTAAAAATTTCGGCATACGTTATTAAAA
>JAISWS010000128.1 GCA_031270725.1 Syntrophomonadaceae bacterium
GAACAGCTTGAGGATTTCATGGTGGAAGCGGTATGTGCCTGCTACGATCTCGGCTACGATGGCGTTGAACTGCACACCCCTCATGGGTATCTGTTGCATCAGTTCTTGTCGGAACGCTCTAATCAGCGCACCGACCTGTATGGCGGCAGTACAGTAAATCGCGGCCGTGTCGTCACGAACATCATCGAACGCGTACGTAAGAAAGTCGGTTCCGACAAAGTGCTGGGGTGCCGTCTGTCGGGGGATGAGTTAATGCCCCGGGGCCTGACTCACGAAGAGGCCTGCGCATTCGTTAAGCTGTTCACTGAGGCGGGAGCCAATTATTTCAACGTTTCTCAGGGCGGCTATGAAAATCTGGGTGCGGGCTTTGCCCCGGACGGCGAGGATGACTTTACCAAATGGGCACCGGGTTTTAAAGCAGCTTCTGGCGGACTGCCGATCATTACCCCGAACTTTATGAATCCGGAAACCGCGGCGCAGGCCATTGCGTCCGGCAAGACAGACATCATATCTCTGGGGCGTCAATCCATTGCCGATCCCTATTGGCCCGCGAAGGTCAAGGCCGGACGCGCGTGCGATATCGTCAAGTGCTCAAGGTGCCAGCAATGTTATATGAACCTGTTTGAAAACCGCTGGATTCGCTGTTCCGTCAACCCGACGGCTGGCTTTGAGAAGTATTATCCCGAGCTTTGGCAGGACGACGGCCTTATGGATGTCAGGGCAAAGAGGTATATGGAAAAAAGCAAAGGTCTGCCGCAAATTTAACGAAACCTGCTAATAAAAGTCAAGCCTCAAAATGAAGAAATCAGCAGGTAACATATGGAGGGAAAGGAGATTTGTTTATGAATCACAATGTATGGGAAGACGGCTTCTTTAAGATTGACCCGGAATGTCATATTATCGGCGATATGGAACCGGTCAACCATTTTCCGGGTGTTCAAATGTGGTGGAAGGCCATAGACAGTATCATGCGCCCTACCATTCAGGGCGCCCCGGAGGAGCTTTTGAACATAATCGAGCCATGGGAAATGACAAAAAGCACAGATCCGGAAAATATCCTTCGCGCGATGGATAAATACGGTGTGGATGTTGCATGTCTGCTGCCGGAATCAATGATGGACACAACAGGCTATTCCAGCCGCTGGTGCACCAACGGCGATGCTTGGAAGGCGGTTGAGACGCATCCCGACCGCTTTATCATCGAACCAAACCTCTCGCCTGTCAAGCGGCGCGGTGTTAATAATGCCATTTGGGAAATGGAATACTGGATGGATAAGGGTGCGAAGATTTTTAAGTATTATTCGCCGGAAGACACATATATGAACGACCCCGAGTTATGGCAGTTCTATAAACGGGCCGAAGAACTGGGCGCGGTACTGTGCATGCACACCGGATTTTCTTGGGTGCCGCCCGGGAAAAGCAAGTTCTGCCATCCTACACAGCTTGACGATGTCGCCCGCGACTTCCCGGAGCTGAAAATAGTGGCGTTCCATATGGGTTATCCTTACACCGACGCGCTTAATATGGTCGCGCTGGGTCATCCCAACGTATATCTATGCCTGAGTTTGCTTGTGCCGTGGGCTTTGACCGCGCCGTATAAATTCGCGCGCATTCTCGGCGAGGCGATTCGCTTTGTCGGTCCCGACCGGATTGTCTGGGGGACAGACAGCGCCGGCTACGGCGCGCAGATCGGCGCGGCGTCATTGGGACTGCTTGATTTCCAGATTCCCGAGGAACTGCAGTGGAAGTATGGCTACCTGCCGCTTTCCGACGAGGATAAACGCAAGATTTTCGGCGGCAACCTCGGAACGCTGTTGGGTATTGATACGACAAAACGCCGCGGCGGAGATAAAGCCATACGCGATTCGCTGAACGATAACACTCAGAGAATTGTCCGTACCTCGCTCAAAGAAGCAAAGAAAGCAGATGCTGATGTGCCAAAAAATGGTTATGAAGTTATGATTTCGACCCCGATGGGAGATATGCCCGGAAAAGTCGTCTTGAACATTGACGGGACATCATTGTCCGGTACGATATCATTCATGAAAAATGATAACGCCTTCACAGGCGGCTCGATCGATGCCAATGGCAATGTCTCATTCAAAGGCGATTTGAAAACGCCAATGGGAAAGATACCGTATACTGTCACAGGTTCATTTAAGAATGGTATTATTGACGCTGTGGCAAAGACAAAGATGGGCGATTTGAGTATAAAGTCAAAGTAAAAGATGCCAAAAACCTCGGGCAACCTGTTGAAAGGCTGCCCGAGGTTTTGCCATACTTGTTTTGTGATATGGTATTACTTTTCTGTGCAGTTCGAGCAAATATTCGACTACTGGCTATTAGGTATGGTGATTGGCTCAGTGGTGTCAGTATTCGCCAAGGAGCGTATCAATCAAATATTTGCCGGACTGAAAGATAAAAAGCTGGGATTGTTCGGTATCGCTCCCGCCTGTTTATTGGGTATTGCGTCGCCGCTTTGTATGTACGGTACCATTCCCATCGCTGCGTCATTTTCCGAAAAAGGGATGCGCGACGACTGGAAACAGGAAATCGAAAAAGACTATCACCGCAGAGGAGGCCGGAAATAATTATAACGAAAGAAGTATCACCGCCGGAGAGACGGTAATGTACCTCTAAAGCCCGTTTCTTCCGCAATCGCAATAAGCCTTGCGGAGGTCGGGCTGGACTGCGGGCTTTACAAAGACAAAATCTAAACTATAAACGGAAAGGCACATGGGAACAGCGGTTCGCAGGCTGAGCAGACTATTATATCTGTCTCACGGCGCAAGGAAAGCCCCCACCATCGTTTTAGCGCGCAACGAGGGTAATCGTCCGGTTTTATGTAGAGCTAAAAAAGCGAAACGGCCGTTCTTCGGTTCAGCCCCTCAGGTAAATTGCAAATCCAAATCTACATATCCTCCAAAACCGTCCACACGGGCGGTATAGGAATACTGCCAGGAGCTGTGGGCATAGTAAAAATCCGGGAAATCCCCCGGCGCTGCCGCCCAGAAGGTCAAGCCCCGCAGCCGCTCAAGCTCATAGAGGAAATATCCAAGTTTTCTGTAAAAATACAGCCCCGGCTCATACCCCTCCGCACTGATTGCGTTCCCGAAGGCTAAGGCGCAGTCTGTGAGTTCCGTTCCCGCCATATTGTCTGTCCGTACGCCGTTTTTCTGGTCTTCTATCTGCTCCCAATCGAAAAACACAGGCAAATCCAAATACCTGTTTCGCAGCAGATTAAGTACAAACGCGGCCTCTTCCTTGGCCTCAGCTTCATTCAGCGCCTGTGAGAAGAAATATACGCCGACATCCAGCCCCGCAGCCTTGGCTCCGCTTAGGTTTTCCTCAAACCGCTCGTCCTCATAAAGCGCACCCTCTGTGTAGCCGCGGTAGCCCGCGCGGATTATGGCAAAGTCTATGCCCGCGGATTTTACGGCGCGCCAGTCTATCCGCCCCTGATAAAACGACACATCCACGCCTTGCCTCACGGAAAAATCACCGCCCGTGTACGTGACGAACTCTCCGTTTGCGGCGAAGTCACTCTCCTCAAAGTTGGAGACGGGCAATTCCTCTATCTCACGCACCCATATTTGTCCGCCCATACCGTCGTCAACCAGCACCTGTTTCCCATAAGGGCCGGTCACCGGTGCCGTCGCTTCAGGCGGTTTTTTGCAGGCCGGCAGCGACAGCGCAAGAACTATGAGAAACGCCAAAGCAAACGCTGATTTATGTTTTTGGTAAAAACTCATGGGTATCCTTTCGGGTTCATTCGACAAGATATTTTATGATATTATTTATATTTAATCATAACATAAAATTACAACTACCTATAATACGGTATTTTGGTACAATAAATTTTATCCTGTGGCATTAAAATGGCATTAGCTTTTTAAAAATCATCAAAACGGTTCTCGTAATGGTAAAATTTGCGCGGGCGTAATTCGCGGCGTAGGAATCCGCACCGCCGCAAATAGTCAGACTGTCGCAGTTTTCAAACGCACTATATCCTATTTCGGTAACGCTGCCAGGTATGTTTACGCTTGTCAAGCCGGAGCAGCCTATTCGTCATCATGTTTAATACTCTCTTATACTCAGACTCCAGAATTAAATTCCACAAGTTTTTCCCAATCAATGCTACCATCCTCAAGACAGAACTCTTGTGTAAACTCTTTAAGCAGCCTATTTGCCGCTTTTTGGTACGATGCGTCAAAAGCCTCCACATACTTTTCCGGCAGTTTGTTCATGAAACGGATTATCTTTATGTAGAACTCGTCGTCATTTGTCAGTTCATTCCAAAAATTCTTACCCGCCAATTCCATATAAAACTTTGGTAGACCACGGTTGGATACTTTCTTTTTTCCATACCCATAGCCCACAAGCGGCACAAAACGCTTTTTTGCCTGTTGCGCCAGTTTGCTCGCGGCCATAAAATTCTGTTCCTGTTTTTTGCGGCTATCCGCATTAAAGACACTGGTGCCAGATTTCACGGCAATCGCATAAATCGTATTATCACGCTCGACCATGATATCTACACCTTCCGCAAGAGCCTTTTGGCCTTGCGCGGCCGCCGTAGCAATTGGCTCAAAAAACACATTGCCGAAGATTGTTTCTTCCGATGAGGAGACAAAAGCCGCAAGTATAGCGTCCACAATCTGCGCCGCGCCGTTCATGGCCTTTGCACGGAACAAATAGGGATTCTTACGCTTCATAACCAGCTTAATGTTTAGGCCATCAACCTTGGTAATCAAGTTATTGTAAAAATCGTCCAGCGCAGTAGCAATGGCTTTTACAATCGCTTGCTCATTGTATGTTTCATTTATTGGCATAACTGCTCCCTCCGATTTCAATAGCTTCTTTCAGCCTTTGGTGTACATCCGTACCCCTAAAGCGCTTTGTATGGATAGCCGCAGAATTATCCGCGACAGAAATAATTGCCTTACCCAATGCTGCCGCAAGCCCGACAGGGACAGCGTTCCCTATTTGCCGGTATTTGGCGGCGCTTGTTCCCATAAAAATCCAATCGTTGGGGAATTGCTGAATACGCGCATATTCCCGTATGCTTAATGGGCGGTCTTGGGTTGGATGGCACATCATAGTCGCTTTCTGCACGGGGGAAGTAACCAATGTGGGGGATGGCTGGTCATAAGATAACCGACGGTAAAAGCCAACTTTACCGCCGCTTGATTTGTAAGCCCCCCCCATTGCCTTTGGGACAATGTCTGCCGCGAGGTTCCTCCAGTTACCTCCTTCGGGGACAAGCCGTAGGAAAGCCAATCGGTCCTGGCTAAACGCCGCGCACTCCCCGCAGTCATATTCCATATTGCCAATGGCCTCGCGCAATGTACGCCATCGGTAACTGGTGTCCTGGTGCATTTGGAAATGGGTCGGGATAGGAAGGAAAATATCCTCATTGTCCCGGCTACCGATTAAAACAAACCGCTCACGGAACTGCGGAACGCCATAATTGACAGAATCTAAAATGCCATATACGGTCTTATAGCCTAACTTGCGAAATTCTGAAAGGATTACCTCTAAAACTGTACCTAACCGTTGCTCCGGGTCATCTTTATCGCGTTCGGTAACTGGAACGTACTTTAGCGGCGCGGACATAATACCTTTTACATTTTCCATAATAAAAAAGCGCGGGCGTATATAGTCTATCATGCGTATAAAATCCATAAACAAGCTACCTCGCGGGTCGTTGATCCCCAGCCGCTTCCCGGCGGTAGAAAACGGTTGACATGGGGGACCGCCGCATATTAAAAACGTTTCCCCCCGCATAATTCCGGCCTGTCTTAACAAATCCGCGGGATCGATATCCCTGACATCCCTGCCTATCACTTTATACCCATTGGCGCACATCGTTGCAACACAAGAAGCGTCAAAATCCTGTCCAAGCACAATATCCAGCCCCGCTTTGGCCAAACCGATATCCAACCCCATTGCCCCAGAGAAAAGGGAGATTACAGCCCTATTCTTATCGCCGCCTTTGAAATGAGACGTATCCATAATCACCCCGCCTATTAGTAAGACTTTATCCCCGCTTAGAAGGATAAAGCCCGATCCAAAATAGTACAACTCTCCCGCTTTATTTCTGGAATCATCATACGGGTAGCTCTCGCAAATATAAATGTATAATAAATTTATTAGTTGATATCTTCAATCCATTCCATATTATCATCTATTATATCATCCATATCATCAAACCTGTTAACCTTTAACTCGAAAGCCAACTCTTCGACAGCCTCCACACATTCCGAAGTATGTTTCAGTATATCTTGCCCCCAAAAGTGTACCGGAACCCAATCCATAGCGATAAGTTTCAAATCCGCCTTACAATCCCTCGCTATGTTACGTTCAATCTTTTTTATCCAATACTCTCTGTTTTGCCCTAATGCTTGTTTTTTTACTTCCCAATCATAACCATGAAAAAATTCACCATCACAAAAGATGGCAATTTTATATTTTGTTATCGCGATATCTGGCGAACCAGGCAAAGCCGCAAAATTTTTGCGATAACGATACCCCTTGTGCCAAAGCGCCCTTCGGAAAACGACCTCAATACTGGTGTTTTTTCCTTTTATGCGGCTCATTGTCCGGCTCCGCTGTTCTGGTGTCATTATGTCGCTCATAACTCCATCTCCCAATGTTACCCGTTTTATCTGACAGCCAACCATCAGCTGTTTTAGCAATTCCGTGCTCTCATTATCCACCAGCATGGCTTGCCCCATTTGCCAAGACGCCAGGTCCGTGGAAATCTTCTGGCGTAATGTCTTTTAGCGCGTTCCGCAAAAATTTTTACGGAAATGGCCGAATAATATAAACCGCTCACCAAAAGCCTCTTATTTTCAATGATGTAAAGCCGTGTCACACGCGGTGCGATTTATAAAAAACGGCGGCTGATTTCCGCAAGTTTCGTGTATTTATTATACTTTAAATAAAACGGCGGTGAAAAGCTTTATTTTTCGCGTTTATTATCAAAGCAAGTGTGAATTTATTAGAGGTCCCCTTATGAAAGAGGGAATATAAAAAAAGACTAACCACCGGGTTTTTAATAAGCTGAGCGGAATTTTTCCGGTATCAGCTCCGCTAACGTAGCTTTGGCCAACCCTATGCTGGTATCGGCCGCACCATAGTAGACTAATATTTCATCGTCGTCCGTAAGAATTTCCTTATCGGTTCCCGGCACGGCGCCGCAGGTAAAAACTACATTCGGCACCCAGGCGCCGCTCATGCCGATTTCAAAATCTTCTACTGGCTCCAAAATAGGGTTGGGAGACCTGAAAATTACTCTCTCCGGATTACTAAGGTCCACCAGAATTACCCCCAGCCTGTAAACATAATTATGGTCAACTCCGTGATATATTAAAAGCCAGCCGTATTTAGTTTTAAGCGGCTGAGCGCCAGCGCCTATTTTCAAAGAGTCCCACATCCGCCCCGGCCGCGGCCCCATAATAATAGTATGCTTTTCTTTTAAGGGGAATTTTAGTTCTTTCGCGTAAGTAACCCATATACTTGGCTCTATCCGATGATAAAGAACATACAATCCGTTTATTTTTTCCGGAAAAAGAACCGCGTCTTTATCCCATATATTAGTAAAAACCAGGCCTTCTCTTCGCCAGTTCCGGTAATGCCCTCCAGTAAATTCCGCTACTGAAATGGAAGCCGCCGCAATTTGAGCTATGTTGCCGTCATAGGCCGTATACAGCATAAATATTTTATCCTCGGCTATAATCAGGCGCGGATCTTCACAGCCTCTGTTTTCTTCGGGGATAGCCGGCGAAAAAACAGGCTGCTCAAGCCTTTCCAGCACTTTATAGCCGTCGGTAACCGCCAGACCGATATGGGAAACGTTATCCCCGCCGACCGCGCGATAAAACAAATATACTTTATCTTTAATCCTCAAAGCCCCGGGATTCAAAACATACTTACTTTCCCAGGAGCTAGCTTCTATTGGCTCCAGAAGAGGGTTTCCCGGATAACGCCGCAGATATTTGCTGGGCTCATTGGTGGTTTCCTGAACTATAACCGCCACATCTTTGGGGCGGGCCGGCAATAACGTATCCAGCAAACTGTGATAACCGCGTCCTTCCTGGAGCAATCTGAAAACAATAGCTTTTATTTCTTCTTTATCATAGCCCAGTTGCTGATATAAAATTTCCAGTAATTCATGGTTAAACCAGCGGTTTTCGACGCTGGTAGTCAACGGAGGCGGTGATTTCAGACCCCTTTTGAAACTGTAGCTAGCCCAGGACCAGGCCGTGCAGGTTAGAAAAGTCCCATTTTCCATAAGCTGCCCCAGTCCGTATCCTTCCGCCGCCAAATTCAGCAAGCCGGCCAGTCCGGTTTTATTTTCCCCTTTCAAGCGCTCCGCCGCCATTTTAATTTTATTCACTAAAGAACGGTGATGATAATTTTCAAAAATATTCGAGGCGGAAAAATCATCGCCCCGGTCTATGTTCTGCAAAACGTAGCGGATTTTCAGCCCCACATTTTTTCTTTCATTAGCGTTCAGTAAAAACAATTCAGAATAGTTTTCCGCCGCCGCTATACGGCGCAATATATCAGTAAAACAGCGCAGCCGCAAATATTTTCCGCCTTTATAGTTTTTAAGCGGGCTGATGAGTATCCGGGCCGCCAAATAATTCAACAGGGAAATCTTGCCGTACGGGAAAGCTCTCATCTGCATATCGCCGGGTAAAATCAGCGGTTCCAGCGTAAGCCGGTCAAGTCCGCCGGGTTTTATCGTATCCGCCAGCCAGAGAATAACCCGTTCAGTATAAGCTGTATCTTCCGTCAAATCAGCATAAGCCAAAGCGTTCCGCGCTCCCGGCGTCTCCAGTAATTGCTCCGGCTTATAAAATCCAAAGGGAATCATTAAATTTATGGGAGGCATACGTATCAGAATCTCCCGTATAATATCCGGGCTAACGGTATAAACAGGCGGAGGGGCAAAATATTTAAAAATATTTTCAGTAAATAAGCCCATACCCTCATAAGTATGCAGGTCTCCCGGCAGCCAGTCTTCCAGCACTTTCTCCAGGTCTGCCATAAACTGTTCCGCTTGTGCCAGCTGCCGCCTGTTGGAAACGTTTTTGCCGACACCCAGCCCGTCATAAATAAAATGGTTAAACCTCTCTTCGTAACGCTTTCTCAGTTCTCTGAATATATTGTCTGTTTGAACCGTTACTCCATCCTTGCCCTTTATTATTTTAGGCATAATAATAGGTTTACCGGGTATATATTCCATATAAGACAATGGTATCAGCGGAGCGCGGGCCTGTTCATAGCACTGGCGCCAGGCCGCCGCGTATTCCTCTCTTTCCTTCCGCATCAGTCCGGTTATATGGCTCCTGGCCGCCTTCATTTTTTTAAACATAATCTCGCTTTTCAGTTCCTCAGCCATACCGGACAACCGTTGGCGCAATTTTTTCATATCCAGCGCGTACGAGCCGATTTTTCCATCGTAAACCGCCGTCAAAAGTTCAACTATTTCTTCCGGCTTCTCCTCTTTATCAAAAGCGTAAATCTTCAGCAAATCCAGCAGCAGCTCCGTCCATAGCTCATCTGTAAATGTGGGCTCTTTTCTCTTCCATCGGGCCGCCGCCTCTAAATCCTCTTTTCTCCTGCACTTAGCCGCTAAACTTTTATACTTACTACATCCGTTTCTGAAATTACCGATTAAATTACCAACAGAATAATCCTCCGAATAAATGGGGGGAGAGTCGGCGCTTTTTACTAAAACATCGGCTATTTTTATAACCAGACGCTCCTTTATCATGTTCGGATGGTCTCTTTTTACAGCTTCCAGCAAAGCCAACGCCGTATCGGCAAATATTTTATTTCCGGCGGCCGGCCGGAAAGAGCTGGCGTTTCCGGCAATATTTATTTCGCAAATATTCAAATCCCAGCTCAAGGCTCTGGTAACAATCCAAAAATCTATACCGCAGCCCGCTATATAATTCCCCCAAAATCTCGCCTCATGAGCGAGCATTTTCGCGAAATCATGCGAAATGCCATATACTCCGCCTAAAGGGTCATGTATTCTGAAACCGTAAAACATTTCCAAAACCGGAGCAGCTAAAAAACAAGACACGCCGTTCAGTTCCGAATTTTGCCGCATACCGCCTAAAACCAAATCATAC
>JAISWS010000160.1 GCA_031270725.1 Syntrophomonadaceae bacterium
TTGTTCTATTTTACCATCAATTTTACTGCTTGCATGGTATATTTTTTACCGTTTTTTTGCCTTCTCTCGCCGGTTTCAATTTTTTGCCCACCCGGGCGCACTGAGTCTTTTATTTTAGCATCGGTCATAAACATAGAAAAATTCGCTGGAAAGCATAAGCGGGGCAAGACGGCGGTTGGGGAGAACGAACGAAATCAAATTGGAATATATACTGGTTACCGGATTTTGCGCAATCGCACGCGGCGGCAAGGATTCCGCGGATATGGGTAATTTGGAAATTGAGAAAGAAAATGCCTGAATGCATTTTTGTCATTGCCCAATGGCATTCCTGATAGTGACACCTCCCGGCTTATGTTTAAAAAAGTAAGCCCAAGGGAATTTCCGGAGGTATTATGGGACTGGCTGGATTATCACCGTGAAAAACGCACATGGTTGCTTTGCCTTTTTTAACTCAAAAACTTGACTTAAAGGCTCCGGTATGATATTTTTAATGAGGTTATGCGTTTTTGTAACCGCTTAGCGGAGGGCATGAAAGGCTGAATCCTACCTCACGCTAGCGAGTCTTAAAAAATGTGGAGGTGTTTTATGTTTGCATTAATTGAAACTGGAGGCAAACAATATCGGGTCAGTGAAGGAACCATATTTAAGGTGGAAAAACTGGAAGCCGAAGAAGGCAGCACAATAGTATTGGATAAAGTATTGATGGTCAGCGACGGCGAAGGCGAAGTAAAGGTCGGTTTTCCTGTTCTGGAAAACGCGTCGGTTACCGCTAAGGTCATCAAACAGGGCAGAGCTAAAAAAATCATAGTTTATAAGTACAAAAAAAGAAAAAATTATCATAAAAAACAGGGCCACCGCCAGTCTTATACCAAACTTGTGGTTGAAAAAATTGAAGCCTGATGATAAAAGTTATTATAAATTATCAAGATGAGCAAATCATCTCGTTTTCAGCAGAAGGGCACGCCGGGCTGGGTTCCAGAGGCAGCGACATTTTCTGCGCCGGCGTTTCAGCCGTTTGTCAGACCGCTTTACTCGGTTTACTGGAATTTTTAGAACCAAAGCCGAAATATGACATTGCCAGCGGTTATTTAAAGTGCGAGCTTCCTCAACCGTTGAAAACCGAAGAAGCCGTGAAAGCTCAGTTGATTTTAGACACTATGAAAATCGGGCTTTTAGCCATGCAGAACGAATATGGCGACCATATATCCATTACGCTAAGGAGGTAAATTTATGTTTAAATTTGATTTGCAATTATTCGCTCACAAAAAAGGAGTAGGAAGTTCCCGAAACGGCCGCGACAGCAAGTCAAAGCGCTTAGGGGTTAAACGATACGACGGGCAGGTGGTGCGCGCCGGCAATATCCTGGTCAGGCAAAGAGGTACCAGAATCCATCCCGGCAATAACGTCATGATAGGCCGGGACGATACTTTATTTGCGATTATTGACGGCAAAGTCAAATTCGAGCGCAAAGGCCGTGACAAGAAACAAGTCAGCGTTTATCCGTCAGAACAACCGGCGGTTTAGTTTTTTCACAGATTGTTCAATCAATGGCCCCTGGAGTTTTTCAGGGGTTTTTGTTATCATTAATTAACCGGATGAGGAGGAATTCGGTGCAAAATACGGAAATACTGAACTTCATTAAACACATGCGGCACGATTTCAATAATTGCCTGCAAATTATAAAAGGCTATATCGAAATCGGCTGTATACCGGATATCCAAATTATCATTGACAACTGGGTTGAGAACATGAATAACGAAAGAATTATTTTCACCTGCGCCGATGCTGAATTGTCTCTGCACTTATATAATACTAAATTTTTAGTCCGAAAATTCGGTTTAAACCTGGTATATGACGAAATCAACGTTATTGACAGTGAATTATTAATCATCAGAAACGAGCCTTTTAGCAGCTTATGCCTGTTTCGGGAAAATAACTGCGTTAATTTGGAGGAACTTCTTGTACATGTTAAACTGAACGAAACTGCAAGAGGTATCAATATGCGTTTTCAAATTGAAAACAGCAGCCCATATAAAGAATATATTCTTAAGGAGTAAAAAAATGTTTATCGACCAGGCGCGTATCTCTGTAAAAAGCGGAGACGGCGGTAATGGCATCGTAGCTTATCGCCGGGAAAAATACGTTCCCATGGGCGGACCGTCTGGGGGAGACGGCGGACGCGGTGGCGACGTTATTATGATAGCTGACGAGGGCCTGAGAACTTTACTGGATTTCAGGTACAACCGTCATTTTAAAGCGGACAGGGGGATACACGGCGGAAGTAAAAATATGCACGGGGCTAAAGGCGGAGACCTTATCATCAAAGTTCCTCCCGGAACCTTAGTTATAGATGACGACAGCGGAATTGTTCTGGCCGATCTGGTTTCTCACGGACAAAAAGCGCTGATCGCTAAAGGAGGACGCGGAGGACGCGGCAACGCCCGTTTTGCCACTTATAAAAACAAAGCGCCCGCTTTGGCTGAAAACGGAGCGCCGGGAGAAGAAAAACAAATACGTTTGGAGCTAAAATTGCTTGCCGACGTAGGCTTGGTAGGTTTCCCCAATGCCGGCAAGTCGACCTTAATATCACGTATGTCGGCGGCGCAGCCGAAAATAGCCGCTTATCCGTTTACCACCTTAATTCCCAATTTGGGGGTGGTGGAAACCCCTGATAAAGAGTCCTATGTCATCGCGGATATTCCAGGATTAATAGAAGGCGCTCATAACGGCGCCGGATTGGGACACGACTTTCTCAGGCATGTTGAACGGACAAAAGTTCTGTTGTTCGTATTAGACGCAGGAGAAACAGAAGGGCGAAATGTTTTGGACGATTATTCAATTCTCCGCAAAGAATTGGAAGCCTACAATGAAAAATTAGCCGCACGCCCTTTTTTGGTCGCGGCTAATAAAATGGATATTCCGGCCGCTGAAGAAAACGCGGGGCCTTTAGCCGGCTTTTTCGCGGAAAAAGTGATTTTCATATCCGCCGTTACCGGAGAAGGCATTACAGAATTAAAGCAGCGGCTCTGGTCTTTATTAATAAATTTGCCGGAACAAAATATTTTACACCAGCCCCAGGAGCAGCCGATTGTCAGAAAGTTCGAAGAAGAAACGCCTTTTTTTATCCGGCTGGTTGAAGGCGTTTACGAAGTTACCGGCGAAAGAATTGAAAAACTGGTATCTATGACCAACTTCAATGAAGAAGGTTTGCAGCGTTTTCAGCGTACTATTGAATTTATGGGTTTGGAGTCCGCTTTAATCAAGCAGGGGATAAAGCCCGGCGATACCGTGAAAATCAAAAATTTTGAATTCGAATATTCGCAATAATATTACGGAGTTGAGCAAATTTAATGTCCGGTTCAAGGAAATGGAATCAAATTAATCGTATTGTTATAAAAGTCGGCACCAGCACTCTCACTAATCCCAACGGCGAGTTAAATTTTGAGCATATAAAAAATCTGCTTCGCGAGCTCTCATATTGGCATGATCAGGGGAAAGATATTATTTTGGTTTCTTCGGGAGCGGTTGCCGTAGGCGCGCACAGGATGCGTTTTTCGCAGGTTCCCAGAACCATGCCGGAAAAACAGGCTTTAGCCGCTATCGGGCAGGGAGAGCTGATTAATTTATACGAAGAAATGTTCGCTGAATACCAAAAAGTAATCGCGCAGGTTTTGCTTACCAGAGGCGATTTTGATCATCGTCTGAGTTATTTGAACGCTACTAACGCTTTGCTGGCTATACTTAATCTGAACGTAATCCCGATTATCAACGAAAATGACACCGTTTCAACGGTAGAAATAAAATTCGGCGACAATGATACTTTATCGGCCATGGTTGCGTCCATGTTAAACGCCGATATGCTTATTGTTTTATCCGACGTAGACGGTTTATACGACTGTGACCCCCGCCTCAACAAGGACGCCCGATTGCTTACGGAAGTCGAAAATATAACCGCGGAAATGGAAAACAATTCTCTGAACCGAGGAAGCAGCTTTTCCAGCGGAGGCATGTTTACCAAACTTAAAGCCGCCCGGATTTGCATGTCCTACGGGGCGCCCATGATTATTGCCAACAACGCCACTGAAAATATAATCAGCCGTTTATTGAACGGCGAAATCCTGGGAACCCTTTTTATCCCTCGGTGTGAAAAGATGCAGGCCCGTAAGAAATGGATAGCTTTCGGACGTTTGCCTCAAGGAGCTGTTGTAGTAGACGCGGGCGCTGAATCAGCTTTGACTAATGGCGGTAAAAGTTTGCTGCCATCCGGTATAATAAAAGTAACAGGCGATTTTGACCGGGGAGCGGTAGTCTCGGTAGAAAACGCTCAAGGCCATGAAATAGCCAGAGGAATAACCAATTACAGCTCTCATGAAACCAAACTGATTGCTGGCAGCCAGAGCGGTGATATTGAAAAAATTCTCTCTGAAAAAGACTATGACGAAGTCATACACCGCAACAATTTATGGGTGGAAAAATCATAACTTAGAGCAGACAGAGGATTGGCCTGACTTCTCTTGTGCGTGTCAAGGGATCCCTTGAAAGGGTATTCTCCTTATTTTAAATAGAGAATACAGTAAATTTTATTGAATAATTACCTACCAACGGATTTTACATTTATGGCGCAACTAATGGAAATTTTCAGATTTTGCCTTTTGGATCCGCTTGGTCTTTATCAATAATGAAAAACCTGCAAACCAGGAATGCCAAAAACAAAAACACTTTTTTCTGTTGATAGCCAAACCAGATTCTATTTACGCTATCGCCTCAAACCTTTACAAAATTCTTCAGAATAAGTACAATAAACAACAAAAAAGAATACTTGTTGAAGCCGGAGCGGTTTGCGGGCAGGAAACATTTATAAGCGCCGTTTTTCGACCGTCCTTTCATAATTGGCATCCTCTATTTTTACACCGCGAAGCGAACGTCCCCGCTCTCGAACCTGTGGCTTGTTTATGCCGCTTTCATCTATATACGCATGCTTTTCAACAGGAATTTTGTTAAGCCGCTCTAGAAACTCCGCCCGCAATCCTGATGATTTTCCGGAATATGTAAACGTCTTTTTTTATATGTAAAACCGAGCTTCACAAGCCTGTTATGCACAGACGGAATGGAGCAGTTGGATTTTTCGGCAAGCTCGCGCAGATACGAACCAGGCTTCTCCTCTACAGCATCCCTTAGTTCGTCGGGGTCAATTTTCCGACGTCTCGTCCATGTGATTTCGGGCTTAACTGTCCCGCTTGTCTGTAATCTTTACTGTATCCCATTACCTTATCTTTTTGAAATTACTTTATATCTGTTAATCTAAAGAGCTATATACACTTCTTGCATTATGCAGGAAGTCTGTTAGATACTGACCTTAAAAAGTAAACTGGCTTTAAAAAAGACTGCTTCAAACGACGACAAATCTGGAGGGCGGCTTTTTTTATATTATTCCTATTGCCCTGACGCCTACAATGGAAAAACGCTTTAGTCGCAGATTAGTATCAGAAACGGGTATATTAAAAAGCTACAATATTGTATAATGAATCTTATTAAATTATTATCGGCGGAGTTTATAATTATGGCACAGCTATTGGAAGTTTTTATGATTTTGTCTTTCGGCGCCGCATGGCCTTTATCAATAATAAAAAGCCTGCAAGCCCGAACCGCCAAAGGTAAAAGTATCTTTTTTCTATTGATAGTCGAGCTGGGTTATATTTGCGGCATCGTCTCAAAATTTGTCGCCGGCAATATAAATTATGTACTATTCTTTTATTGTCTGAATTTGGTACTGGTTTTTATAGATATAGTGCTATATTTCCGCAATAGCTTGCTGGATCGGAAAGCGCACGGTGCCTCCGTCAGTTACGCTGGAGAAAACGGAAAAGAGCACTGATAGCGCCCTCGATGGAACCCGCTTTGCAATCACGAAAACCGCCAAACCTAAGCCGCTTCAAAATAGCGCTTCAGGACGGCGTTGTTCAGGACTTTTTCGGGCTGGCATAAAAAACCTGTTTTTAAGCCTTGCAAGAATTGCTGACCGGTATGACGGTCAGGATTTTACCGGCGAAGCCTTGTATGATTTTATGTGCTGCCGCCCGGTTTTATTTATTGCCCAGCCCCTAATGGCTTGATGCTGCCGAAACGTCATAACTGCCCGGCGTATTTGTTCCTGCCCGCGGGGGAAATGCCCTTTTGCAAACAACTCGTCGCCAGAGAAGATTTCGGCAACATCAGCCCGGATTACAGTGTATTTTTCATCTCACCATATAAAGAAGCGAAAACTTTTTCCGGTACTACTGTTAAAAAACTTTGCGCCTTTTCAGCCTGGCAGCCGCTTCCCTAGGAACCGGAGCGGCCACTATATCCGACACAACCGCAATTCCCGCGGCCCCGGCCTCAAACATTTCATCCACATTGGAACTGTTGACCCCGCCTATGGCTATGACAGGAATTCGCACCGCCCGGCTGATCAGGCGCAAACCTTCCACTCCCACCGCTTTACCGGCTTCCGGTTTGGTACTGGTAAGAAACACGGGACCGGCGCCTACATAATCAGCTTTACCGGCCTGTGCTTTCAGCGCTTCTTCCTCATTTCCCACTGAAACCCCTACCAGCATGGTGTCTGGAACCATACCGCGCACCACCGGCAACGGCAAATCGCTCTGTCCGATATGCACCCCGTCCGCCTGTATTGCTAAAGCGATATCCGTCCTGTTATTTATAATCAGCGGAATATTATATTTTTCAGTTATCTCTTTAACTTCTAAAGCGACCCGGTAAAATTTAGAATCATCAGCTTCCTTTTCCCGCACCTGAACCATACTGACTCCTCCCAGTATCGCTTCTTCCACTATCTTGACCAGTGCCCGCCCGGCAGTTAGACGTCTGTCCGTGCATAAATATAAACTATAATCGATCACGCTTTTACCACCCCCACCAGTTATTAAAGACCCCCGTTTATTTGTTCCATATCCCGAACCAGGTACGCATTGCGCTT
Organism: Syntrophomonadaceae bacterium; assembly: GCA_031270725.1. Taxonomy (GTDB): domain Bacteria; phylum Bacillota; class Syntrophomonadia; order Syntrophomonadales; family Syntrophomonadaceae; genus JAISDD01. Next base: position 6,980 of record JAISWS010000160.1, read on the forward strand.
TAACCCACCAATCCGTCCAATTTAACTCTTTCCAATATATCTTGAGAGTCAAGGCGATATATGCTGTCAATCAACGCGACACGAAAGCTGCCGGGAGCATCCGCTCGTTCAGCCGCCGCCTCTCCGGCTATACTCATACAGGCAAGGGCAGTAACCGCAGCCAGAAAATAATCTTTACAAACTCCGGCGGCCGCCGCGCATAATGCTCCCGCCATACAACCCGCTCCGGTTATCTTGCCGAACCAAGCGGAGCCGTTATTAATTTTCACCGCTTTAATCCCATCGGTAATCACATCTATTTTGCCGGTAGAAGCCACTACGCAGTTATAGGCTTTGGCCACCGCTTTAGCCGCTTCCTCCGCGCCGGCCCCCTCTTCCAGCGAATCCATCCCTTTCACCATAGCCGCTTGTCCCGCCAGAGTCTTTATTTCTCCGGCATTTCCTTTAATAATATCGATTTTGCCGGTTGTAAATAAATTATTTATTATTTTCATTTTATAGGGAATGGCGCCGCAGCCTACCGGATCCAGTATGAGTGGAATATTTTTATGCCGGGCTCCAATTCCGGCCACCATTATAGCCGTTTCCTGCTCCCTGGTCAAAGTGCCCAGATTTATGTACACAGCCGACGCCAGCCGCGCAAAATCATACGCTTCGCTAAATGTTTCCACCATCGCCGGCGACGCCCCCAAAGCCAACAATATGTTGGCGCAGTCATTAACGCTGACATAGTTGGTTATCGAATGTACCAACGGAACTTCCTCCCTTATCCGCTCCAAAACCGCCGCTAAATTTTCTTTATCCACTTTATTTTTCCTCCCAATAATTTTCTTACCCATTATTTACTGTATTTATTGAAAACTTAATTTTCAATTTATACGCGGCGAAAATTTTAATCCGTGCTAAGGCCCGCTCTTTGGTACAAGCTCCGCAAATGTCCTATCACACCCGGCCCGCTCCCTAAGTAAATAATATTTTCTATACCCTGAAAAACATACTTTTTCGCGGCTTCCACCGCTTCCGGCATTCCATGCCCCTGCGCCAGGAAACAAGCTATAGCACTGGACAGAGTACATCCGCTGCCATGAACACCTTCCACTTTGAATTTAGGACTGGAAAATTCCATAAACTCACCCCGGCTGAACAAAATATCCGTCGCGTATTCTCCCGCGGCGTGGCCGCCTTTGATTAAAACATTTTCTACACCCCCATCGGATATAATACCCGCCGCTTTCCTAATATCGCTCATGCTTTTTATAGAAATTCCCGATAAAATTTCAGCTTCGGGAATATTAGGAGTTATCAGATCCGCTATCGCGATTAACGACGCCAAAGCCTCCTGAGCGTCTTTCCTCAGAAGCTCATACCCGCTTTTTGATACCATAACCGGATCCAATACTACATTTTGAGCCTTATGAGTTTTTAACGACCGGGCAACAGCGTAAATATTTTCTTTAGAAGAAACCATCCCTATTTTTACCGCGTCGACTTTAATATCTTCATAAACCGCCCGTATTTGAGCTTGAACCATAGCCGGAGATATTTCCAGCACTTTTTCAACTTTAACAGTATTTTGGGCGGTAACGGCTGTAAGCGCGCTCACGGCAAAACACCCTAGAGCGCACATAGTCTTTATGTCCGCTTGGATACCCGCGCCGCCGCCGCTGTCCGAGCCGGCTACAGTAAGAACATTTTTCATCAATTCACCCGCTTTTTAAATATATTAAAATCGGGTAGGAGGCCACCCATTAGTTGAGTGGCCGACCTCCCACACCACCGTGCGTACCGTTCGGTACACGGCGGTTCCCTAGTTTACACGGACTTTCAGGTAGTAGTCAGTCATGG
>JAISWS010000034.1 GCA_031270725.1 Syntrophomonadaceae bacterium
GCTCCCTTGGAGCAAGTCTCTGCCGGAGCACTGCCGTGTTTGACCTCGTGTTATCACAATATAGATCGTATCACGAAATACTAAGCGATAAAAGGCGTCCCGCTATTTGACGCTTACGAACAGATTCACAAATGGGGGGGAATCATTGTCCCCATATAGGCTGTCCACATTGTTGTTTATGGCGATGAAACGGACATTATAGCTTGGGAAAATCATCTCGGAGACCGTCCCGGATTTCATGTAAACCTCTGAGTTAGTGTAAAATAGGAACACCAACTTGGAGGTTTTAGTTATGACGAAGCGAAAAATCACACTGGAACGCAGATAACAGCGAAAGAAATTACTGGAGCTATTGCAGGGAGCCGGCGTCCAGGACGTTCTGGGCATGTGGGCCGGTGAAAACGGGAGCGCCAAGTTTTGGCTGGGCATTTTGAATGGTTTTAAATGGTTTTAAAAACCGTGGCATTTCAGACATTCTGATCGCCTGCGTGGATGGACTGACAGGCTTTACCGGCGCAATCGGGGCTGTTTTTCCCCAAACGGAAATCCAGCAGTGTGTGATCCGAAACAGTACGAAATCCGTATCCTACAAGGACATCAAGGCGCTCATGGCCGGCCTGAAAATTGTGGATTTTTTGTGAACCCGAAAAAGTCGGTTCTTTCCCGAATCGGTTGAAAGCTACCGCGATTACGTCATTGCAGAAACGTCAGCGACGAAGCAACCGCGTACCCCGCTAGGGGTATCTATGTTCGTAACCAAATAAAACTAGAGTACGCCCCGCTCACGTTTATCGTTTATACTAAGCATGAAGCCTATTTCTCCTTGGCTGCGCTTTAACAACTGAGCCATTTCTTTTATAGAATAACCTTGCTCTGATAACGATTTGACTTCCGGATACGGACTGGAAAAACGCATTTCCGGCTGACCGGGTTCGCTTTCCGTTTTAAACTCCATTTGTATATCGGAATACGCTAAATCCTCTTTGATCGGAAATGGAACAATATTTTTTTTATCTAAAAAAAATACCTCCGCTTCAGTATCCTGCGTCTCATCACCGACGTGAGCAACACTACCACCATCCCTAAGCTCTTCCCAGTTTATTTTCTGAACAAACGGTTGTGCGGAAGCATCTAAAAAGGCCGGCCTTTTATAAATATTATCATCGCCATCAACTGTTTTTACAGCAGTAAACCAGGATATTATCTTATCCGCTTCGCTCCTCGTCAGCAAATTCATATGGTGCTTCACAGATACTTTATGATTTTGAGTGTCATTTATTATATCTTTCGCTTCAATTCCCAATTCCGCCGCCAGTTTATAAACTCTGATTTTTCTGTCATCAATATTGCTTTTAAAAGAAGAATTTTGACTTTCCGCATGTTCGGCTGCTGAATTCGACTGTATTTTTTCCCTTAAAAGCGTTGTTTCCTGACCATTCACACTTTCCGGTCCGCCATACGCCTCCGCATCTTGCAAAACGTCTTTATGCGCTTCTTCAGTGATTATATCTATCAAATCCGGCAGTATCTTCAAGCCAATATTTTCTTCCGCTACTTCATCGGCAGGATTACTGGCACACTTGATCAAATCCGTCATCGTTTGCTTTTCATAACGGTTTTCGAAAGAATGCGGCCTGATTACGTCTACTCCCCGCTTCTGCTCATCTGCCGGTAGTTTTCCAGGTTCGTATTCCGCTTCTTTAGTTTCATTATTTACCAGCCGACGCCCGTCAATATCATTGATTATACTCTGACCAACCGTCACAAGCCCTTCCATCATGTTTTCCAAATCTTTTTTTACTTTTTCCGCTTGCTTTATCTCATCCTTTAGTTCCTGAGAATAACCGTCCATCAGCGTCCCCTGGTTTTTAACACTGTATAAAGCAACTACAGTAAGAATCACAGCCATTACACACGCTACTACTAGAATTTGTTTTCACCACCTATATAGTAATGTCAATTATATTAGCATCTCCTCCAGGCAATACCGTCTTCTTCCGTATGCTGCTGTCATGATCTTCTTTCTTCTGTACGGTATTATGCTCAAGAGACTTCTTCTGCTTTTTCTGCTGTTGTTTTTCTTTATCCTTCCGTTCTTCCACATAGGACGTTTCACCCCGCACCGATTTTGAAACCTGCTTGAAAGTTTTATCATTGTGCTGAGCTATGGCTTCCTTATTATCAAACTGGCGCTGAATATGTTCCATCCTCTGAGCTTCCTGAATTCTGGCCACTTCTCCCGCTTTAGGTATTAATACCTGCATATCAACACTTCTTATGGTCACATTCTTCACCTGCAATTCGTATAAAATATTAATTCCGCCGCAACATCATTTTCTTAATTTAACTTTTAACTTAAAGGGCCTATCCTAACGCTTCCTTCTTCCAAAACAAAAGCGGAGCTTTTAATAGGATCGTTTACTACATATATACTCTGCCCAATAACTATCTTGACCCCCGGATATACCATTTCAACCGCTTTTACCCTCGCGCCGGTCACAGAACGGAACGTTTCTTCCAAAAAGATTATCCTGGTTTCCATCTCTTCAAGTTCTTTGCGGTAACTCTTAAAATCGTCCAATTGCTTTATCAGAATCATTTTCCTGTTATCGTCCAAGCTCTCTACCGGGCGGCCTGACTGTTGAAATTTAGCCACATTCTGAGCTATTTTAGCTAATTCCTTCTTTTTATTATCATATTCTTTCATCAGAACCTGATATTCATCTCTATACATAGGATTGATTCCAACTTCGATTACTGTCTGAGTAGCCAGCTGCGATCCGATTACTTTAGACTCAACCTCTTTAAAGGCCTGAATATTGCCTCCTACTATAGTGGCTTTTTTATCGTTTACCTTTAATGACCTGCCAGCTCTTAATTGAGACTGCATAACCGCTTCTTTTACATATATATCCTTACCCGCTTCCACCCGTGAGTTGACGATAAACCGGGCTTGTATGTTTTCACCCGCTTTTACAAAACACTTATCACTGCCGGTTATCCCTCCCTGAACCAATATATTACCGTTAGCGATCACTTCAGCGTTTTCTATCAAACCTTTTATTTCTATATCGCCTTCAACCACTACTTTAAACCCGGCGGTAACCATGCCTCTGATTATTAAATCACCGTTAAACTGAATATTGCCAGTAGAATAATCAACGTCTCCTTTTATCTCAAACACTGAATCTACGGTAACCTTGCCGGATTTTATCGTAACATTGCCGTCTATAGCTGAATAAAGATTTATCCCCTCATTATCAGGCACAGTGTTTTTTCCCTTAGGTAACTGAATTTCTTTGCCTGGTTTAGCAGGTATGATGTTTCCATATACATCTCTTCCTTCTTGCCCTTGAGTTGGAGGCGTTCTCACAACCAACGGCTGTCCTTTTTGGACATTGTATATTAAACCCAAATCACGGTAATCAACATTTCCCTGTTCATCTTTTTTGGGGGTTAATCTTTCCCTCGGAGGAGGAAATTTATATTCAAGCACTCCCGGCTGCCCGTTAACAGGCTCATGGCCTTGAGCAATCAGTATTTTTTGTTCCCAATTGTTTTCCTTTAACGCTTCAGCAATACTTCCTTCAATCAACCCATAGACTACCCCGTTGCTCTTGACCAATTCCCGGGCAGATTCCAACGTAACCGGACTGCCTTCCCCTTCAGGCGGCAATACTGTCAAATATGCCGCTAAACGATTGGAGTCAACAGATACTTTAGCCTTGCCGTCAACATTTTTTACCTCCGCCAATAATTACACCTCCATTACCGTAAGGCATGCTTCTTTTTGCTTAGGCTTCCCCTTAGTCTCAATATAGCTTTGGTATGCAATTGAGAAATTCTGGATTCCGAAAGGTTCAGGACTGCCCCTATTTCTTTTAAAGTCAACCCTTCATAATAATACAGCGAAACAACTTCTTTCTCTTTAAGCGGAAGGCGGGCTATTGATTTAGTCAAAATTTCCTTTACCTCAATAAATTCCGCCATTTCCAATGCATCCACCGCATTACGGTCTTCCAATAAATCAACCATGCGTTTTTTACTGTCTTCTCCGTCATCGCTCATAAGAAAATCATCTAAAGATATTATCGTTGTCGCGGCTACTTCCCTTAATACAGAGGACAATTCCTTAATGTCAATTCCCATTTCTTCCGCTACTTCGGCATCCCGGGCGCTGCGTCCCAGCTTTGCTTCCAATTTGGCGTATATTTTCTCAATATCCTTACTCTTTTGCCTCAAAGAAACCGGCACCCAGTCCATGGCTCTTAATCCGTCGATCATAGAACCCCGTATCCTGGTGATGGCATAAGTCTCAAACTTTATATTACGTTTGTAATCAAACTTTTCCAAAGCGTCTATAAGACCTTCAATCCCATAAGAAATCAGCTCATCTATTTCAACCAACGAAGATAAATTAATCGCTAAACGATTAGCTACATATTTTACCAGCGAAGCATATATTAAAATCAGTTCATCTCTGGCCGCAATACTTCCTTTTTCCTTGTATTCCAGCCAAAGCAGCGAATTGTCCTTGTTTTTCATTATATCATTCTCTCCCCATGCCCAATTGTTTTTATATTTAACGCCCCGTTCGCCGGGTCAAAAACAATGGTCCTGCCAAAATTACCGCCCACATCTTTGGCCAGCAATCTGATATTATGTTTTTTTAAATGCTCTTCTACCGCCACCGCATTACGATATCCTATCTTCATAATATCATTTTCAGCCGGCGATTTAAACATCTGGGCTCCCCCCGCAATTTTAGCCGTTAATTTGGAAATAATTACCCCTTTTTTTTCTAATTCAGAAAGCGCAAAAATTATTCCCGAATCCGCAAATTTCGCTTTGTTAAAACTTCCTTTGGCATGCTCGCAGGAAGGAAGCATTATATGAACTAAACAAGCGATTTTTTTACTCTCGTCCCTAAAACAAATACCTATACAAGAACCTAAACCGGTAGTCATTAACAACAATGGAGGAGTCGCTATTTTCATATCCGCAATTCCAACATGAAGTACATTATCCATTTTTACTCACCCCAAGTGCTGACAAAATAATTTCCAAAGATCCTACGTTAGGTAAAAGAAAAAAGTTTCCTACTAACCCTGTCTGATTTTTTTTGAACTCTGTTTTCAGCAGCAGTACATGATCACCCATGACGCCGAATAACGCTAAAATACTGTCCATTACCGCTCCAGCCATATCTATCGCCAAGGCAGGCACTGACCATACAAACTTTAAGCCAGTAAAAGAGGAGAGCGCATTCAAGTAAGTCGCGGCAATAATATTCCCTACTTCCTGTAGAGCAGATAAATCTAATTCCGTTAAATTTGCGGCATTAGTAGTATTTTCAGGTTTCCCCAGCAGCATATCCACTAAAGCGCAAGCCCGGTCCATAGCGATAAGAAACAATATATTGGCAGGCGCTTCTCCTTCCACAGTCAGGTAAATACCAATAACATGAGCATCTGCGCCTCCCACAAGTTCTGCCACTTCATTAAACGCCAGGATGCCTACTTCAGGGATACTCATATCCACTTTATCATTTATCATCTGTGCTAAAGCGGTTGCCGCATTGCCAGCGCCTATATTTCCTATTTCTTTAAGCACATCCAATTGAAGCCTGGTTAATGAATAATAATCATCATTCATAATAAAGCCCCCTACTTTTTTAATCAAATATTTTTTTGAGATCCAGTACGATCAATAACCTGTCGTTTCTTTTGATTACTCCGCTTATATAGTCATCGTCAATAGAATCGTACAATTTCGTCGCCTCATCAATGTCTTCCCTTTTTAAATGAACCACTTCCACTACCGCGTCAACTATTGCTCCAAATTCCAATTCACCAATTTTGAAAACTATTATTCGTTTATCTGTTTCTTTGCCCTGGGCTTGCAAAGAGAAGCGCGTATGGAAACTAATTATAGGAATTATGTTACCTCTTAGATTTACAACTCCTTCTTTATAGTTCTCAGCATGAGGGACTCTGGTTATACTCAAAAGCTTTTTTATTTCCTGAACATACAGTATATCTACCGCATATTCTTCAATCCCTAATCTAAAAACTACAACTTGCAAATTCTCGTCTTCAATATTTATTTGTTCTGCCAGATTTAAATTCTCCATTACTGCCTCCCATTTAAAAAAGTGTTACTACATCCAGTATCAAGCGTACTCTCCCGTCTCGTCCTACAAATCCTCCGGCTATACCAGGCAGTCCCTGGAAAAGTTTTCCCAGCGATTTTATAACAATTTCCTGTTGCCCTATCAATGTATCAACAGCCAAACCTATCTGCTTTCCGCCGCGGTGTACAATCACCACATGCATAAAAGCGTTTTCTTCCGGAATATCGCTGGAAATACTTACCAAATCAGCCAATCTGTAAATAGGCAAAACCACCCCTCTCAGCATTATAACTTCCTGGGAATGAACATTCTTTATGTCATTAACATTTATTATAGTGGTTTCATCTACAGAACTTAACGGAATAGCGTAATATTCATCTCCCACCGATATCATCAATGCTTGTATGATAGCCAGTGTAAGAGGTAGTTTTATTTTAAATTTAGTGCCAATTCCTGGTTTGGATTCAATAAAAATTTCGCCGCTTAAAGATTCAATCTTGGTTTTGACAACGTCCAAGCCTACTCCGCGTCCTGAAATATCGGTTAATTCTTTGGCTGTACTAAATCCGGACGTAAAAAGCAAAGCAGCTGTTTCCTCAAAACTCATTTCATTGGCTATTTCTGATGTGACCAGGCCCTTTTCGACAGCCTTGGTCAATATGCCTTCTTTTATTATTCCTCCGCCGTCGTCTTCCACTTCTATGTAAACATTGTTTCCTTCATGACGGGCCCGCAAGATTACTGTCCCTTTAGTTGGCTTTCCGGCAGCCGCTCTTACCTCCGCCGGCTCAATTCCATGATCCAGCGAATTTCGCAGCAAATGCAACAAGGGGTCTCCCAATTCGTCAATTACCGTACGGTCTAGTTCCGTATCCTGCCCCTCAATTATAAAATCAATATCTTTTTCCAGTTCTTTAGCTAAATCTCTGACCATGCGTGGAAAACGATTAAATACCGTTTCAACCGCTACCATTCTTACTTTCATAACCACCGACTGCAAATCGGAGCTGACCCGGTTTATTTGTTCCAAAGTTTCGTTGAATTCAGGAAGTTTTAAGGTTGCGCCAATTTGCTCTATTCTCCCTTTATGCATGACCAGTTCTCCAACCAGATTCATTAAGCTGTCCAGACGTTCAATATCAACCCGAACCGTCTGCTTGGCCTTTCCCTGTTTGCGCGCTTCTTTGTTGAGATTGCTGTTGTCTTTTGTTATAAGCGGTTTATCGTGATCAGGCGATGCGTCCGCTGAAACATTATCAGTCTTTGGAGTATTCAAAGTCTTGTAGTCTACTTTTTGTATTTTGGCCAGTGTCAATTCCGCGATTTTATTTATTTTATTTTTAATAATTTCCTGGTCTTCTTTGCTGATAACCAGAACACTGAACGTTAAATCAAAATTTCCCTCATCTATATCTTGAGAATCAGGAATCGTTTTGATGATTTCGCCGTCTTCCTCCAAAGCTTTTAT
>JAISWS010000006.1 GCA_031270725.1 Syntrophomonadaceae bacterium
GATATTTTTCTGATATAATGAAGTTCAGTGTAAGGCATTTAATATAGGGGGCTTCTAGTAACTGATGGTGCGCCGAAGATGTGCGGAGGGGGTTGTCAGAGGTTCCCTGTAAATAAACAAGTACCATCATTAATATTGAATAATTTTGCAATACAAGCATAATAAATGAAAGTCTTAATTGTTAAATGTGTATTATATATTACGTATTGTGTTCTGTTAATACAGGGAAATTTCAAATTCATTTTGCCGACGTGGAAGAAGGTATTTAAGAGCGATGAATAAGCCTCTGAAAATTTTTAAAAAGGTTATTTTCTTTTTGCTGGTGTTCGCGGCCGCTTTTAGCGGCGGGATAGTTTTAGCCAATGTTATGGGAGTTATTAATTTAGGATTTAACGATGAAAGCGTTATCACCAAAATTGATACCGGCCGTCAGATTAATGTGTTAATTATGGGTATCGACGCGCGTTCAGTTAAAGAAAACTCCAGAAGCGATACTATGGTTTTCGCCAGTATAGACACCGGACAGAAGAAACCGGTTTTGGTCTGGATCCCCCGCGATACCAGAATTGAAATTTCCAACAAGCGCAATATTAAGATAAACAGCGTCAATTTTACCGATGGTCCGGAAGCCGCATGCAGGGAAGCCGGTAAAATTTTGAATACTACTGTGGATTACTACGTCATAATAAATTTCAGCGGCTTTGCCAAAATAATTGATACTTTAGGCGGCGTGGATATTGACGTGGAAACTAATATGCGCCACTATGACCCTGCCTACCCGCAGCTCAGTATCAATTTATCGGCCGGGTTACAGCACCTGAACGGCAACGACGCCTTAAACTACGTACGTTATCGCGGCGGTCCTACGGCGGACATCGGACGCACTCAAAGACAGGCGAAATTTGTAAAAGCCCTTATTGAACAGGCTCTAAGGACCAGTACCATATTGAAATTGCCGGAAATCATTCCGCAGATTACTGAAAATATGCGTTCCAATATACCTTTGACCGAACTTGTCTATCTGGCCACAGTCGCCAAAAATTTTGACAGCGATAGCGTTGTTACCCAAACTTTACCGGGATATTCTTTTACCGCTTCCGATGGAGGCAGTTACTGGGAAGTCAACAAAGATACTGCCGCCACTATGATTGCTGATTTAATGAATGACAAAACTTATGAAGTAATTAACGATCCGCCTAAATGGGTATCGCAGCAGCCGGCTGTAGTAACAGCAACGCCTACTTCCCCTAAAGAGGAAGCTGACGTTCAACAGCCTGAAAAAGAAAATGCTTCACCTGATGATGAGGAGATTAACGAGCAAGATTTTAATATTATAATAAGCGATGATGTAGATGAAGGGGCTTGGGCGGATGACAGAAACAAGATTTATGATGGCAAATCGGAGAACTACTCCTCTGACGACCTATTTACACAGCCCGCTCAACAAAACGATAACGACGGCCCCGACGGCAATAATAATAGCCAAAATGGCTTCGATACAGACAATCAATGGCCGTCCGGAGAAAACGACGACGATGAAATTAATTTGGATGAAATAAAAATCTGACAATAAATTAGGACTTTAGTGCAAATATGTTGAGACTTACTTCCCTTTTTGAGAAAAAACTATATCATTGTCGAATATTGATACGATATAATATATATACACTCACCACTTTCAGGGAGGTTTCTCCCTGATTTTCCTTTTTTAGTTCTATCGTTGTAAATTCTCGAAAACATTAACAAATTCTTTATAATTTAACCTTGAAATACTATTTGCTTTATTTATTAAAATCCATTAAAACACATAATAGTAAGTTTATCATGTGTGCGGATATTTTATTATTGCGAAATTTATAGGTACGAAATTTACAGGATTAATGAAATATTTGATTTTTTATAATAAAACAGGATAATAACAAAAATATTCACTATATATGACGTACTTTAGGATTTTTTAACCTATGCCATATAAGCGAATAATTAAACCGCGCGTTTTCAGGTTTTTTAATACATTCAGCAGAAGAATATTACTTCTGCTGCGGGATATGAATACCGAGACAGTCCATCCAGCGGCGAATCCGCGTTTCCGGTAAATGCTAACTAAGGATAGAATTTCGCCGTCTTAAAACTTGCTCCCGGCATTCAATCGTTTATGCCCTGTGCCTCTCCGGCAGAGGCGGACCAACAAAAAAGGCTATATAAAAATGCTTAACGGACAACGTTAATTGCTATGTCTGTCAATAAATTCCGAGGTAATGGCGTCTGCTATACAGACTCCATTGCTTTTGGCTGTCCAGACTTTACCATGAGAATCGATATACAATTCTTGTCCTTGTTCCAAAGCTTTAAGGATTGCGTCATGATCTTTCAATGTCAAACCCTTCATTTTGTACTCATCAAATTTTTTCATACGGTCTGCCTCCTTTTGTAGTGTGATGTGATGGTTGATAATAAGTTTTGTCCCAATAACTTTTAATGCGTTTCAACTATACGAAAAAACGAAAAAATAAATTGTAAAAAACAACACTCTACAATTAACGAAAAACTTCTGCCCGCTTGCTGGGGGAATTAAAATTTTTCTCTGTTTTTACAGTATAGTTAGCTTGTGAATTCATTATACCATATTGCAGTGTAATTGGCTAAAAATATTTAGAAAAATAAAGCCGCTTTGTTCATATATTACAAATATTACAAAATTGTATTACAAAATTGCTAATCGTCCCGAGTTTGACACAGCCAAGAAACCCAAAGCGCCATTGATAGCATTTTGCGATAATTGGCAGAGAACGAACACGTCATAAATGGTCGCCCTCAACGACAAGGCTTTTCTTGTATTTTTGCAAACCCCAAACTGTCAGCTTGCTGAAATACCGGCCTGCTGAATTGGTTCCGCCATACGTTGGAAACTATTTTTTAGTTGCCAGGTATTCGGCCGATTCGCGGCGCAGCGCGGCAATAAACAATTTGAAATAATCGCCGATAAAATCTGGGTAAAAATAGCAAAGCGTGTGCAGGAAATTGTCTATATACTCATTCGGCACGGCTTGTATGCGTAAGAACGGCTCTAAAAATGGGGTTTCGCAGACACTGCCGTAGTTGCTGATCAGCTTTTGCAATCTTTGCTCAAATTTTCCGGCTTGCCAACAGTCATTGTAGGAACGGGAAAGCATCTCATGCCGGATTGCTTTTTGGGGATTGTCCGTACCCATTGATTTATTAACACCAGCCATACGTAGCGTATAATCATTGTAAGGAAAAGCGTCGACAACATCAATCCTGTAGATGTATTGGCCGGCAAGCAAAATCTCAAAACTGTCGCTTTCCAAAAACATCTCATACATGGCGGCAAAACGGAAAAAATCCTGCCAATTGAGTGCTTGTTCGCGGATTACGGAATAAAGCGGGTTCTCTATTGTCACGTGGAGAAATCTTGCTGCGGATACATATTCGGTCTTAAAACAGCGCCGTTTTTCATCGGCGGAAATTTTAAACAATTTTATTTCGGGCGTTTTTATATCCATAGCATGCGCGAGCTTGGTATAAACAAATTCATTCACGGCACAGTCACAGTATTCATGCTTGACAAGATATCGCTCCGCACGGTCAGATTTCCGCGTTGCGAGCAATAATTTACCGCTGTCGCCGATGCCGTGTGACGATTTGATGGGAGAAAAGGAAAAGTCTCTCGTATGCAACACATCAGGAGACATAAGAGGCGGCTTCATATGATTTTCTCTTTCCTTATCTTCTATTCTCCACTGCCGGAGCATTTTTTCAAGCATTCGCGCCTGGCTCTTTGAAATATCCATTTCCAGGACAACACCTTTCCGTTTATCGGTATACGCATTACCTTCCGCAACTTTACATGCTTCGTTCGATCTGTCAATAATCCCCAAGTATTTGTTTGCGGTTTTGTTCCCGGCTTTTCCCATAATTTGCCGCCAATTCACACCGCCTTTTATAATAAAATTATAATACAGATGATTGGAAAACGCAGATAGGAGATATCAAAAATATTGATTTCACGCACTTTTTGGAGGTGAACTCAAAACTCTAGTAGACTGTAACAGCTAGATCTATACAGGATATGTCGCTGCGTCATTGAACCCGTTCCAAGTACAGGCGAGCGTAGCGAAGCACCCTTTTAGGGTGCCACTTTTGCAGAGTGGCACGGCAAGCAATCCAATCGCACATACGCATCTTTTTCCTGGATTGCCGCTCCGCTCCTCGCAATGAGCCAATTGAAAAAGGATACACGGGGAAAGGCGGTTCTGTTTTGTAAAATTTCAGGTGTCACTGACTACTAATCTGACAGCGTAGGCGGACAAAAAGCACAAAAAAATTATAAAAAGCCGCATGGCAAGCGGCTTTTTTGCTTGCATTTCGTCCTTGAATATGATATAACAAACCACATTATAATGCGGAGGATACAGTGGATAAAAAACAGATATTTATAAAAGGGGCGACTATATTAAGCGCCGCCGGACTTATCAGCAAATTATTAGGGGCTGTTTACCGTATACCTCTGGCTAACTGGATTGGCGATGAAGGTATAGGGATTTATCAGATGGCCTATCCTATTTATACCATTGTGCTGGCTTTGGCTACAGCTGGTATCCCCGTAGCTATTTCCGTCATTGTTGCCAGCAACGAATCAAAAGGCTTGAGCGGAGACAGCCTGAAATTGTTAAAAATCTCCTTAGCTTTGCTCATTGTGGTTGGATTGCTCATGACTTATCTGGTTATGCAATCGGCTTACTTTATTTCGCATAACATTCTGACCGATCCGCGCTCTTATCTGGCTATTCGTGCTGTCGCTCCGGCTATATTTTTCTCCGCGGTTATTTCCGTGTACCGCGGTTATTACCAAGGTTATCAAATGATGGCTCCGACAGCTGTTTCGCAGATTATAGAACAAATTTTCAGAGTAACGTCAGTTTTAATACTGGCGGTAATCATGCTGCCTAAAGGAATAGAGTACGCAGCGGCAGCGGCAGCTTCCGGAGCTTCCATAGGAGGAGCTGCCGGCTTAATTTTTTTGATAGGGTATTATTTCTGTTTTCACAAAAATACTATCCATAAACAAAAATTAACAGTAAGTAATACGGGCGCTAAAAAGATGACGGCGGATTTAGTAAAAATGGTAGTGCCTATTTCTTTAGGGGCGGTAGTGTTACCGCTGGTCCAGGTTTTGGATGCCGTAATTGTTCCTTCCAGGCTTATAGCTTTGCAGTTTACCACTGATCAGGCCACTTCTCTGTATGGGCAGCTTACCGGGATGGCAGCGGTTTTAATAGGGTTGCCGACCATATTTACTATTTCCATATCCACAAGTTTAAGTCCGGCGGTCAGTGAATCGTTTACCTTAGGTGACTCGGCGTCCATACGCAGCCAGGTTAATTTAGCCGCCCGCGCGGGTATGTTGATTTCTTTCCCTTGCGCCGCGGGCTTGTTTATATTGTCAACACAGATATGTACAATGCTTTATAAAAATGCGTCAGCAGGGATACCTTTAGCCATATTAGCTTTTTCCTGTATTACGCTGGGGGCTTTTCAAATCTCCAGCGCCGGACTGCAGGCGATAGGGAAAGCCAAAATCGCTATGTATGATTTAATCATTGCCGGAGTTCTGAAAACCATTTTTAATTATTTTTTGACCGCTGTTCCGTTTATGAACATCAAAGGAGCGGCTTTAGGTACGGTATTGGCTTTTATGGTCGGATCAGGGTTAAATTTATACCATTTGCATAGACTGGCCGGCGTTAAATATGAAAAAATAAGGGCGTTTAAAATAGCGGCGGCTTCAGCGTTTATGGCCGTGGCAGTACATTATGTTTATGTTTTTTTCCATTTGTATATGTCACTGACTTTAGCTACAATATTATCGATTGGGGCAGGAGTTGTTGTTTTTGCCGTAAGTTTGCTGTTGCTGCGCGAATTTGATTTTAATCTGGTCAAAAATTATGTTAAAGGAATATAATATTGCCTATATGCGGCGATTTTGGGAGGAAATATTTATGGCTTCCGATGCGGGCGGAAATTTAAATGAACTGGTTCAGATAATGGAAAAACTACTCTCTCCTGAAGGATGTCCCTGGGATAAAGAGCAGACTCATAATTCTTTAACGCGTTTTTTAATAGAAGAAAGCTATGAAGTGCTGGATGCTATAGAACAGGAGGATACGGAACAGCTAAAGGAAGAATTGGGGGACGTATTATTTCAGGTAGTGTTCCATTCTGCTTTGGCGGAAAAAGAGGGATGGTTTACTTTAGCCGATGTGATAAAAAATAATAAAGAAAAAATGGTTAGACGGCATCCGCATGTGTTTGCCTCATTAGCACTTAACACCAGCCAGGAAGTTCTGAATCATTGGGAAGGCTTTAAAAAAGAAGAAGGCAAAAAACAGCTGTTAACCGGTATTCCGCGAATGCTTCCGGCGTTAATGCGGGCTTTAAAAATCCAGGAAAAAGTTTCGCAGGCGGGATTTGATTTTTCGGGATTGCCGGAAGCCATAAAGAAGATGCAGGAGGAAATACGGGAATTTGCTGAAGCTGGAAAGCCGGAAGAACGGTTTGCCGAATTGGGGGACATGTTATTTTCATTGGTTAATATTGCCAGGTTTATGAACATTGACCCGGAAGCGGCGTTACAATTCTGCAATGATAAATTCACCGAACGTTTTAACTACATTGAAGCTCAGTGCGCTGATGAGGGCCTGGAGATAAGTGGGGCGGCTAAGGAGGAGCTCGACAATTTTTGGCGGCAAGCTAAATTATTTAATTTTTTCAAAAAAAAGGATTATTAATATATTGGGCGAAAAGCGTATAAAGCGTACTATGAAAGTCATCATTTTGGAGGCGATAAATTATGAATAAAACGGAATTAATCGAACAGGTAGCGAATAAAGCGGGAATTAGCAAAAAAGGTGCGGACACATTTATCAGCGCTTTTTTTACTTGTGTGGAAGATGTTTTACAAGCGGGAGATAAGGTGCAGTTAGTTGGGTTCGGCACTTTTGAGGTTAGAGAAAGGCAGGAACGTAATGGGCGTAATCCTCAAAACGGTGAGATTATCCATATTCCTGCCGCTAGAGTGCCGGCCTTTAAAGCGGGGAAAGACTTTAAAAACGCGGTAAAATAACCTTTGTTCTTGTATTTTGACTGACGGAAGCTGGCTGGTGAATATGTCGTATATTATGATGGGGCGTTGATAAATGCGGCTTGATAAGTTCTTAAAAGTGTCCAGGATAATCAAAAGAAGAACCGTGGCTAAAGAATTTGCCGAGAATGAAAGAGTAACCGTGAACGGCCGGATTGCCAAACCGGGCCATGAGGTTAAAGTAGGGGATATAATATGTATAAACATCGGCGCCAGGAAAACTTCTGTGGAGATACTGGATATCCGGGATAATGTGAAAGCGGCAGACGCGAAAGAATTATACAAAATACTGGACAGTTGATTAATTTATGAAGGTGTTGCATTATACTGATTTTGTAAAGTTAATTTTAGGGTATACTCCATGACAGCCGCGATTGATATTTCATACAAAATTGCCGTTATGCAAAATGCAGTGCTTTTGTATAAAAAAGCTTGAATTCAGGCTGATTTTATAATAATTATATAATTATTATGTTTTTTAAAAGCCGGTACGATTTACTTATTTTGGTAAAAAACAAACAAAAAAGGGGGGTTGTTTTATGAATGTTACTCCTGCTCAGGTACAAAAGGTTCTGGCGGGAAATTATTCATTTTCCCAGTTGGGGTTTTCCATGTTGATTACCCGATTAAAAGGGGTCTATTTAAAAAACTCATCACCGGCTACGTTGCAAAGCTGTGTTAATGAGATAAATGCGTTTTTTCAAAAATATGGCGCAATTATGGTTTCAGATTTCGCGATTATTTCAAAATTATGATAAGTGAGGGGACAACATGTTATTGTCATTTGATGAAACAGCTCAAAAGATTGCAAACGGAAAACTTTTGCATATCGCAGGAACGGAAAACCTGTTGAAAAAACTTCCAAAAGGGAATTGGATCGGGGGTTCTACCGAATACTTTATGGCAAAAGAAGGGGGAAAAATTACAAACGCCCTGCTTTTTGTTACTGAATTTCCATACGATGAATTTCAGATCAGCACGTATGACGGGGGCTCTATTTCCAGTGTAACCGCTGATGCTTATGATAATGGATTTTCTATTGTGATTTTGCCGTTTGACAGTGTCGTACACAAAACATATGCTCAGAAAGCGCCGGAATTTGAAGGAATGTTTATTAAAAATATTGCCGGATGGATTGCGGGCGTCAATCTTGACGTACCGGGACAGACTCCCGTTACGGTTAATGGGCAGACATGTGAAGTTTATACGGATAAGGCAATTGTAGCCCATGTATGTGTGCCGGATGATAAGCTGGTCAGCATCGGCATTGTTAATATATTTTCACAGGATGAAACTTCACCGGTCATTGAGTTTACCGAAGAAGGATTTTCTGTCAAAACATGCCTGGTGAACGGTAAAGAAACGGTATTTGCCGACTATGTCGCGCAGAACGGAATAGATACAAAGTTTCCTTTGGTAGGAGATTATTCTGGCATAGGCGTAAATATATCCTTTAAATTTATTGAGGATAGCACAGTCAATTTTTACGCGCCTGTTTTTCCAGGAATAAAATATCGGATGGCAAAATCGATTACGGATTATGTGGCGGAATTTAACGGCCAGCTCGAAAAATTTAAAAGTGCTGAAGCCGTATTTTCGTGCAACTGCATTTTAAACTTTTTATACGGAGAGCTTGAGGGCAAAGATATTGAGGTTTTCCATGGCCCGATTACTTTTGGCGAAGTGGCGTATCAACTGGTAAACCAAACCTTGGTTTATGTAACTGTATTATAACCCGGAACCGGGTTAGCACAGCTGAATGTTTTTTATTTTTCAGAGCGGAAACCATATCAGTTTTTCCCCTGTAATCCCACCAATGTGATAGCTTCCCAAGGCTGCGGTTTACGCCGCGGCTTCGTTTTTTAGCTCCGACGTGTAAATAAAAACTCATAACAATCTCACCGGCAGTATGATAATCGCCCCAAAATTTATAAAAAATTATTGCTTTGCTCAGTTTTTCCATTAAGCGAAAAGATAATAATGTTTTGTCCCGGTATATTTTTATAGTGAATAAGCATATTTTTAAGCAAAGGCTATAGCAAAAGCGTTTTAAATTTAAAATTAGGGGGCGGTTTTATTGACGGCGCATATTGTGCAGGTAAATGATAGAAAAGACATGGATTTAACCGGAATAACCAATATAAACACCTTTGATGAAAAAGAGATTATTCTTGAGACCGTTATGGGGTATTTGATTATCGGAGGCGACAATTTGCATATTAATTTACTGAAACTGGATGAAGGCAAGGTTGCTCTGGCAGGCAGCATCAACAGTATATTTTATAAAACTCAAAGCCCGGATATTAAAACCAAAAGTAAAAATATAATTAATCGTTTATTTAAATGATAATCTTTTATACGTATACGGAAAATCCGAAACGATAAATCTTTTAAAGGGCAAGGAGGTGCCTGTTTGCCAGTTCTGCCTATTCAATTAAAAGTGTTTTTATTGACGGCTATTTTAGGATTATTAGCTGGAGTAGCGCTGCATTTATACCAAATTACTGTTTCCAGGGTAAAGTTGAGGTCCGTATCTTTGTATGTACTGGATTTCAGCTTTTGGCTTATGTTAATATTGTTAATATTTTCCACATTACTGGTGATTAATTTTGCGGAAATCCGGGCGTATATTTTTTTAGCTTTACTGGCGGGGGTGATTTTATATTATTACTTGTTAGCGCGAGCTTTTGAAAAAGTATTGGGGATTTTAGCCGAATCGATTATATGTTTTGTTAAAATGGTGCAGAAAATTTTCATATGGCCGATAAATATTATAAGAATAGTTTTTAGCAAAAAGAGAGAAAAAGAAATGGAGCCTCCGTTGAAATAGCCTGTTTAGTTTATGCGGCAGCGGATTAACGCTTTTTCTGGACGGCGAAATGAATGCAGGTATAATTGCTTTTAGTGCGCAATACTTTAAAAAAGCGGTTTAATTTACCAGAAAAGTTGGAAAAACAAAATTTTTCAGGCAGAATTATTTATAAACGAAGGTGTAACAATTAATGAAATATAATAATATATATACCATAACGTCTTTTATGTAAAAGGATACTGTATGAGCAGAAAAAAAGCTAACAAGAAAAAGGGAAAATACGTTATTACATTAATTATATTAATAATAATGGTAATAAGTATAGTGCCTCGAGCTAAAAACATATGGACGCTAAGCGTTCAGCGGAATGAACTGCAAAATACGAAAGACGAGTTATCACTGAAAAATGAGAAGTTGAATGGGGAAAAACAGGAATTAAATTCCCTTGAAGTAGTGGAAAGAATGGCCCGTGAAAGATTGGGAATGCTTAAAGACGGTGAAAAGGTAGTGGTGCCTGCGGAAAAATAAACTGTGCTTTTCGGATGAGTTGCGTATTGACTAGTTAATTGGTATTTTATACAATTTAATTAGTAAATTAACTTAATATTTTTAGGGGGACTTCATGTTTTATGCCATCAATTGAACAATCAAGCATAGTGCCAGGAGATATTTTGGAAGGGAAAGTGCAGGGAATCACTAGTTTTGGTGCTTTTATTGAGTTGCCTGGGGGAGCGGTAGGGTTAGTTCATATTTCAGAGATCGCTAATACTTATGTAAAAGATGTGAAAGATTTTATAAAAGAAGGCGATGCGGTCAAAGTTAAGGTACTGAGTGTTGCAGGTAAAAAAATAGGATTATCAGTTAAACAAGCTATGGTGCCGGTAGTTAGAAATACTGGGCCTAAATTCAATAATGCCTCAGGCTTTAAAAGAGAGGCTGAAACGAATGTCCCCAATCATAATGCTCAGTATAATACTAACAGAATAAGCGCGGGCGGCCGTATGTCAAGTGGGGCCATGAGTAATAAAGCGCTAGGAGCCGTTAGCCTGGATGATAAAATAGCCAAATTTTTAAAAGAAAGCGACGAGAGGATGCAGCCGCTGAAAAATAAAATAGAGCCTAAAAAAAGAAATCGCAATTATTGAAAATCAGGGAATAGTAATTGGGGATAAAAGAATAATGGTTAGAAAGAATCCTTACTTCTTTTGTGGTTAACGGGAAGCAGGGATTTTTTTATTATATTTATTTACGGCTGAAGAAAAGATGCTATGAAACCAGGCGTTATCGGCTTTATTACGTATCTGCGAGTAATGGAAGCGTTTAAGCGCCATAGAAAAAAGTAAAAGAATAATGCCCTGAATAGAGTGGTTATTAAAAACAAGACAGTTGAATGTCTTGATGATACCGGAAATAAAATGCTATAATTACGTGGTGCTTGATTATCATTGCCACAGTTTGCAACAACAGAAAAATGTCAGATAAATTAGCCGATGTAGCTCAGTTGGCAGAGCAGCTGATTCGTAATCAGCAGGCCAGCGGTTCGAGTCCGCTCATCGGCTCCATTGAAAGTACAGTAAGGTTGGGGGTTATAAAACCATAGCCTTTTTATTTTTGCTCAAAAAAATTAAAAATGTCAGGAGTTTGTCAGGAGTTCTCTTCAAAAGCACGTAAAAGACATAAGATATATAGAGGACGGAAAACTTACTAGAAAAAGCAAAAGCAAAGCCTATCCGCATGTACAGGATAGACGCAATAAAGGTAAAATACCTGAAATACTTATTTTACGTGAATCGTAATCAGCAGGCCAGCGGTTCGAGTCCGCTCATCGGCTCCATTGAAACACCCTGTATGCTGGGATTTATCCAGCTAAAATTTTTAAGAGGCTGTTTCAGATTTTGTGTAAACCTTCAAATAAAAAAAGTGATGTCAATAACAAATGAAAATGTCACCCCTGAAGCGAGTTAATTATCGCGTGAAAATGTCACCCCCCTTCACGTGCCCAGACTTTTTTGCTGGTAAGGGTCAATGGTCAGGTGTGC
>JAISWS010000009.1 GCA_031270725.1 Syntrophomonadaceae bacterium
TTGTTCGGGGAAAAAAAACATGGCATAACGGCTGATGACTTAGCCTCGATCATCGGAACTATCAACTATGAAGTAGTGTGTTCTGTCGGGGATAGAGTTCCCCGTGTATACATTGAACATAATTAATTTGACAATTGTTTTTGGTATGCGCTATAATTCAATTGCCTTGTTCTATCAGGATTCCCTTTTGGGGGATTTTAAGTCCAAGAGTAATTCCCAGAAGGGAGATAACAAATTGTTTAATGACAAATATTTGACCTGTAAAGACTGTGGAAGCGAATTTTTATTTTCAGCTTCGGAGCAAGAGTTTTATGCTGAAAAAGGTTTTGAAAATGAACCTGGCAGATGTCCGGATTGCCGGAAAGCCCGTAAACAGCGGAACGGATTTGGCAATTCCCGCTACAGAGAAGATCGTCCTTCCTTTACCACCATTTGTGCTTCATGCAATCAGGAAACTACAGTCCCATTTGAGCCAACCGGCGACAGGCCGGTTTATTGCCGCGAATGTTTCCAGGCCAGACGCAACAGCAATTATTAAAAGACGACTGCCAACAAAAGGGTTAACTTATATTAAAGTTAACCCTTTTTTAAGTCTGGATATTTTATCGGGCTGCTTTGGAACTGCCTCAATGAATGGTTTTTTTATAAAGAGTTCTCCCTGCTGCCGTGAGGAGTCTCCTTCCGTAAATATTATCCTTTCACAGCTCCGGCAAATAAAAAATACTGTGTTTTTGCCGAACGCCGTTCAGCGGCCGCATAATTCCCCTCACTCCTACCGTTTGCTTGCTCCCAAAGGCAGCGGGCGGGGTACCGTGTTTTTTCAGCGGGGGCGGAATTTTATCGCGTATCAGCGGCGCCTTTATTAATTAATACCGGCCCGCGCACGATAAAAAACTTTGATAATTCTACTTTTTAACGCTTTTTGCCGATTAAATTATTTAAAGAAAAGCATTTTAAAATTTCTGGTTGAATATTTTTTTGCTATTTTTTTTGCTATGCTATAATGAAAGCAGAGAACTAGTGACCCATTCCGTTTTTTTAAATTTGCTTTTATTAATTAAGAAGGAATAATTAAGTATGATATTAAAATTTTTTCGCAGAGCACTGATGACAATATTTATTTTACCCGCTTTTTGGCTGGATAATTCTCTCAAAGCGCAAGCCTTGACATGGGAAGAATTTTCAACCAGCCTCAGTTCTACTATGAGCAGCGGGCAAGGTTTGAGCATTATAGGAATTTTAGGCCTGATCTTAATTATACTAATCGTATGTTTACTGATTTTAGTCCTGAGCATGAACAGATTCCAAAAAAAGAATATGAAGAGATTAGTACACGAAAGTTACAAGCGAACATGGTCTGATAATACTATAAAAATGCCTAACGGTGAAACTATACAAAAGCGTGAATACTATCGTTTCAATACTGACGCCCGTCTGCACTGGAAAAAAATTGACAACCTGCTGTATTCCACAGATCAAAACTATAACATAGATCAACTGTGCGACATCAGCGCCGGAGGCATGAACTTTTTAACCCTTGAAAATCTTGAGATCGGCGCCAAACTAAAAGTGCTTTTTAATTTTGGCGATGAAGATCCTTTTTTACTGGACGCCATAGTGGTGCGCAGCGAAAAATATGTTGAAGAACCTGCTGAGGAAGAAAAACCGGCCAGCGGCGCTGAAGAACATGTTGAAGAACAACATATTACGGAAGAAACGCCCGCTGACAGCGGTGAAGAATATGTTACGGAAGATACGTCCGCTGACGGCGGCGAAGAATATGTTACAGAAGACACGCCCGATGATGATGTTACGCCACCGCTGTATAAAATTGGCATAAAATTCCATCGGATATTGGAAGAGGAACGTGATATTATTATCAGCTGGATTATGAAAAGCCAGCGGGCTCTTTTTATGGCCAATGAAACTACAGCCAGTGCTGATGACGGTAAAGAGGAGCAGTCGCCTGCTTCGGAAACATTAAACATATAGGTTAAACCAACTAAAAATGTATCCGCTTTTATTCAAAAACCGGAGCTGTCCATCATTTCATGAAAATCGTAAATGTACTTGTCCGCTTTGGCGATAATTGCGGCCTGATCACCAATAGAATACCGGTCAAACACCCCAACAACTTTCATTTTAGCTCTTTTAGCGCCGGTAACTCCCATTAATGTGTCTTCAAAAACTACGCATTCCCGGGCTTTTACCTTTAGTTTATCAGCCGCCAGTAAATAAATATCCGGACAGCTTTTATCAAATTCCACTTCATCAAGCGTAGTAAATGCGGAGAAAAGGTTATAAACGCCATTATTATGTAAAACCGGCTCAAACAAACAGGCTTGATTAGTGGTTGCTACTCCCATTTTTACCCCCTGTTGTGAAAGAAGACGGAGATAAGATCTGACACCGGGCTTTAGTTCAATGTTAGATGAATATTCAGCCAGGGCCAGTTTGAGCCATTCCTGTATCACCTCTTCTTTTGAATCCGGCAGTCCGAAACGTTCGACGGTATAAAAAGCAGCCTTTTCAAAGCTCATAGTCTTTACTATTTCAACATAGCCGTCAGGTACGTTTATATCGCGTCTGTTTAAAAAAATATAATCTATCGTCTCCCATATCCCCATAGAATCTATTAAAGTCCCATCCAAATCAAAAATAGCCGCCTTGAAAAAAGCCATCATAACCACTCCGCTTTAACAAAAATTAAAAAACATAGCCCCTGTTTCTTTTTCAGCCTTTCGCCTTTCAAGCAGTTCCCCCGTTTGTATTGTTTAAACGGGCCTGTAAAGGCTTGTCTGGGCGATAAATCCATACCCTGTTTGCCAGCAGCCGGGAAAAAGCATGGACGGCTAAAATAGCGGAACCCTTTTTCACTGTAAACACCCAGTCCCGCATTTTCGACAGCCTTCGTCCAGTCCCATACGGGCGCCGATGAACAAAAAGGCTCCCCCCACAACGCTCCGGTAAAACTATAACATTAAGAAGCCCTCTAATAACCTTTGCCCAGCTTTTTTTCAACATAAGCATAAACATCGGCCAACGGTATTTGATTTTCAACAGCGATACGCTGGCAATCGTCCGCTTCCGGCTTAAAGCGTTCGCGTCCGTCAGGAAGCTGAGCCTTTTTTATTCTTACTATACCCCAAGGCGTCGGTATTTCTCCTGTTGACCTCTCAACTATACGCCTGGTCTGCAAAGAAATACGGATACCTAAAGACGAGGTATGATTGAGCATATAATCAGAAATCTCGTCAACGCTTCCGGGTAAGCAAATCACTGATAACAAAGTGCCCAGACGGCCTTTTTTCATATTTATCCCATTAGTAAATACTTCCTTGACTCCGGATTTTTTTTGTAATTCCGCGCACACAAAACCTAGCGTTTCCGCGGTCATATCATCAATTTGCGTTTCCAGCAAAGCAATCTCTTCTTCCTGTAAGCGCCTCTTTTCTAAATCCATCAGCACCATGCGCAAAACATTCGGTACATGGTCGGTTCTTTCAGAATTACCGGCTCCGTAGGCTACTTTTTCTACGCGGCCAGCGGGAAGATTGCCAAAACTTTTGACCAGGGCCGATATTAAAACGGCTCCGGTAGGAGTTATCAATTCTATCCCCGCTTCTACGCCGTAACAAGGCGCCCCTTGAAGCAGAGAAGCGGCCGCCGGCGCCGGCAGGGGGTAATTGCCGTGAGTTATTTTTATTAAGCCCGGGCTCCATGGGACAGGCGAACAGTATACCTCGCTTATATCCCAATAATCTAAGCAGAATAAAGTACCTACCACATCCACGACCGTGTCAACCGCGCCAACTTCATGGAAATGTACTTCTTCAGCGTCAATGCCGTGTATGGCAGCTTCCGTCCGCGCTAACTTCCTGAATATTTCAGCGGCTTTAACCTTTACGGACTCAGGCAAATCACTTTCTTTTAACAGCTGTAAAATGTCACGCAGCCGTCTCAGCGACTTTTGATTATGGTTTACGGAAAATCCTGAGGCGCTGATACCTTGCAGAACCACCTTATGTTCCCGCAGCTGAGCCGGCATTTTCAATTTATCAATACACTGCTGTACCGCGGCCAGAGGCGTTCCTAAAGCCAAAAACCCCCCCAGCATCATATCTCCTGAAACACCGGAAAAACAATCTAAATACAACGCTTTCAATTTGTCCACCCGCTAATATTTTATAAATTTTTTTACATTATTTTTAAATTATAATATATATTATTAAATGCTCTCTGTAAAGGGGTTCTCTGATAACTGACGGCGCGCGGATTCGGCCTGAATTTTGCCGCGATTTGCAGTCGGAAAACGCGGCCATACCCCTTACGGAGATAACATGTGTTCGCTCGCCGCTCACGAATTAAGGAGAATGGCGGTATGCGGGCTTTTTAGGTTAAGAAGCGCGCCGAAAACGCGCGGCGGGTATTATTAGAGCTTCCCTAAACATAATTACAGGGCAGCGTCCATAGTTAATTATGTTATTTGAGGATTTCCTTGTTCGCTTTCATATGGTATATTTTAATTAATGTGTAATCAAACCGTAAACCTGACGTTTTACATGATTAGCAAATAAATTGTATATTCAGGCGCTGAATGTGAGGAGGAAATATTATGTCCGTTTTTGAAGAGTTAAAAAAAATAGTAGCTGAAATAAAAGATATTCCTGAAGACGCCATCACCTTATCCTCAAGATTTGAAGAAGATTTAGAAGCCGATTCATTAGATGTAATGGAAATGCTGATGATTTTGGAAGAAAAATACGATATCCTCATCCCGGAAGATGAAACAGAAAATATAAAAACCGTGGGAGAAGTGGTGGAATTTATAGAAGCTATTCTGAAGAAACAGTCCTGAGTAGCGAATTTACCAGGATGGCTCCTTATTTCCCCGGCCTTACGGTTTGATGTCAAAAAATCTTTGACGATAATATAAAATATAAAAACCCGGATAATTTTATTCATTATATTTTCCTGTTTTTATCAGAAAGGGATCGAGGCGTGAGAAATTGGAAAAATATCCGTTATGACCGGTTATTTTTTTTAATACTTATTGTTTTTTTAATGGTAAGCGGAGTTTTTAAAGCCGGCAATTACTTTTTTTCCAAAGTTGCCGCATATACTCTTTACTGGCCGAACCGCGCGGAAACCCCCGCGGACGACGGATATACCCCATTACCCGTATCTCCGTCCAAAGTAGCTTCTTCGACTGTCACAGCCGAAGATTTATTCAGTAAAAACGTTTTTTTGCTGGAGCGCGCTTCTAAAAAAACCATCTTGAATATCAACGGTGAAGATCTTATATATCCCGCTTCTTTGAGTAAAATTATGACTGTCATAATAGCAATTGAAAATATTAATAACCTTTCCGCTTCCGTAAATATTAACCCTGATATATTTGCGCCCCTTAACGCGGCCGGAGCGTCTATGGCCGGATTTTTGCCTGACGAGAAAGTTCCCCTCATTGATCTGATATATGGAGCTCTTCTTCCTTCCGGCGCCGATGCCGCTACCAGTCTGGCTCTGTATGTTTCCCCCTCTGAAAATGAGTTTATCGGTCTGATGAATCAAAAAGCCGCTCAATTAAAGCTCCAAAATACCAACTTCAGCAATGTAACAGGGCTGCACGACATTGAAAATTACTCAACGGCTCGGGACTTGGCGTTTTTGCTGGATTATTCACTGGAAAACCCCATATTCCGCGGCGCCTTCTCCGCCCAATACCATAATGTCAAAAGCACCAATATGCACCCTGAAGGCTTCACCATGCTGAGTACTTTATTCAGGCGCTTGCCGGCTTCGGCATTTGACGGAGGAGCTATTTTAGGCGGTAAAACCGGTTATACCCGCCAAGCCGGATTATGCATGGCCAGTTTAGCTGAAAAAGACGGCGGCGAGTTCATATTAGTTACCACCCAGGCCAGCGGGGATTATCAAAGCGAGCCTTTGTTTATAACAGACGCTTTCACCGTTTATAATAATTTATCTATAAACTCCATTCCGGAGGCTTCCAATAACTGACGGCGCGCGGATTCGGTTCGGATTGTTCCGCGATTTACAGCCGAAAAGCCGCACCTGATCCAAGGTATGCGGCTATTTTTTATAAATAATAGCTGAACGTGCTTATGCCCCGAAGGGGTACCGCTTAACGCGGCGTACCGCGTGCCCCGATAGGGGTATGGCCACTTTTTGCATATTATCGCGAATTTATTAATAAAAGTATACAAAAAAATTTTCGCCAGCAATTTTTTCGCGGCGGCGTTTGGTTTCAGAATAAAAACCTCCCGCGAAACTCATTTTTGAGCTTTACAGAGGATTGACGGCCGCGTGGCTGTTAGGGTCTTGAATCCTCAAAAGTTATGATATAATTAATTAAGCCAGCTTACGGAAAAACGCAGGACGAATCCGGAAAGCGGCGTCATATAAAAAAGCAAACGGGCAGGCCAACGGTTTGTCAGCGAAAGGATGTGCCGGAGAATCGCGCGTTCGGAATTGAAAGTGATTACCAAAGCCAAGGATTTGTGCGGCTACGTGCTGGCCGTTACCGAAAAATCCCCCAAGCGCTTTCGCTTTACGCTGGTGAGCCGTATGCAGAACCTCGCGCTGGACATCATCGAGCAGACCTACCGCGCCAACGAAATTTACGCGTCGGGGCCGGGTCGTGAGGAAGCCGCGGCCAGAAGGCTGGACTATCAGCATCGGGCTTTAACCAGCGCGAAGCTCCTGGGCTATATAGCGTTGCTGGCCTGTGAACAAGGTGCGATACTCCCTAAACAATATGAGCAGATTACCCGGCTGGTATCCGACTGCCAGAACCTGTTGGGAGCGTGGATAAACAGCGGCCGCAGGAGGTAGCTGTAACCGGACGCGCCTGCCGGCCGCCCTGACACAGGCGCGAAAAAAGTGTTCATCGCGGGAGATTGCGTGGAAGCCGGAAATTGCTTGCCGCCGTTGTGAAAAGCACCGGCGGGAGCGGCGGCATTTCATGCCTGACCACCCGTTTTGATATATGGGGATACGGTTGTATATCCTTTTTTGGTGGCTGCGTTCGCCTGGCAACAATGATAACAACGCGGCGATCGTCTAAAAAGACGGCAACATTAACTCTAATGGCAACAATGTAGACAACAATAATGTCGCTGTCCGGCCCGATTTGCCCCAACCGCCAGAAACGCGCGCGTAAGTACGCGCCGTCCGTGCCGGGGCGAAGGAACCGTATTCCCGTCTGAGTCCGCCTTTAGGGGACAGAATCCCTGAAGGGGACAGGACAAAAAAATGCCGTTGGAAGAAGTGGACGCCGGCACATACAGGCTTTCGTTTCTTTTCCCTGGGGGCGGCCGCTAACCGGCCGCCCCGGAGCCCGCGGCGAATAAAAAGGAGGTGGGATTACCGTTCATTAATGACAACGGCTATGAAAAAATCTGCGCGTTTGCCAGCCTGTATCAGGCTCATCGCAAGGCGCGCCTTTGCAAACGCCACAAAACGGATGTAATCATTTTTGAAATGGATTTGGCGGCTAACCTGTGGGATTTGAAAAAACGCCTGGAAGACAAAACCTATCGGGTGGGAAACTACAAACGTTTCATGATTTACGACCCCAAGGAAAGAGAAATACAGGCTCTTTGCTACGGCGACCGGGTGGTGCAGCACAGTCTGTGCGACAACGTGCTGACCCCGTTTTTTGAAAACAGGCTTATTTACGACAACTGCGCCTGCCGTACCGGAAAAGGCGTCCATTTCGGCATCCGGCGTCTGGAAAAATTTTTGCGGGAGCATTACCGGGCGCACGGAACGGAAGGCTGGATATTAAAAGCGGACATCCGTAAATATTTTCCGTCCGTCAATCATGAGGTACTGCTGGAAAGACTGCGGAAAACCATTACTTCTCCTGATATACTGGCGCTGCTGGAAATGATTATCCACAGCTATAACGCGGATGTCGGTAAAGGGTTGCCGATGGGCAATCAAACCAGCCAAATATTCGCCTTGTACTACCTGGATCCGGTGGACAGGCTGATTAAAGAAAAATTAAAAATCAAGCGTTACAGCCGCTATATGGATGATATGGTGCTGTTGCACCCGGACAAAGCTTATTTGCGGAAATGCTTGCGGCAAATGCGGGAGCTGTGTGAAAACGTACTGAAAGTGGAGCTGAACGAAAAAACTCAGATATTCCCTTTGCGGCACGGCGTAGATTACCTGGGCTGGCATTTTTACCTGACGAAAACGGGCAAGGTGGTTAAAAAGCTGCGTACTCAGAGCAAAAAGCGTCTGAAACGGCGCATGAAAGGCTTGCGGAAAGGTTACGCGGAAGGGCGCCTTACCCTGGAAGACGTTCAAAGAAGCGTCGCTTCCGCCCACGGGCACCTGATTCACGGGCATACCTGGCGGCTGCGGGAAAAAGTGTACCGTGAAATCGCGTTTAGCAAAAAACTGGAGGCTGAAAGCTGAAAATAATCCCTGTTCATTTTCATTAAATAAGGAAGGAAGAACGCGCTATGGAAACAGGCCAAAAAACTAAGCGCGGCGCGGCTTCACAAAATAACGGTCTTATTTTAGTAAAATAACGGTCTTATTTTAGTAAAGTCGCGGTCTTATTTTAGTAAAATAACGGTCTTATTTTTTGAAGCGGCGCGGAACCTTTTAGTGACGCCGCCCTTCGGGGGATAGAAGCTAGTGCTTAGAACCGGGGCATCCATGAAACAAGGGTATGCGTACATTTTATTTAACAAAAAAACGGGACCATTAAAAATTAAAGAAAAAAAAGGAGGGCTACTATATGAGGACAGGCAAAAAAATATTGAGCGCGGCG
>JAISWS010000165.1 GCA_031270725.1 Syntrophomonadaceae bacterium
TACTGGACATTATAAACCGCGGAGGGCAAAGGGTTGAAGTGCTGCGTCATTCGTCCGAAGAGGATATTTACGGGGTAAATGACCGGGTACAGCTGGCGTATGCCGAGAAAATACTGCGCCGGCGGAAAAATTATAAGCTGATGTACGCGGGAGTAACTATTATTGATCCTGACGCGACTTTTATAGACGATTCAGTAAATATAGGAAAAGACACGGTGGTTTTCCCTTTCACTTTTCTGGCTGGAAATACGGAAATCGGCGAAAACTGCCGTATAGGGCCGGGGACCTTTATTAACGATTCCATCGTGGGTAATGCTACGACCGTTGAGTATTCACGCGTTAGAGAAGCCAGAATAGGCGATGAATGTACAGTCGGACCTTATTCATACTTGCGCCCGGAGACGGTAATTGGCAACCAGGTTAAAATAGGTGATTTTGTAGAACTGAAAAAAACGGTGGTGGGGGAAAAGAGTAAAATACCGCATTTAAGTTATGTGGGGGATGCGATTGTCGGCAAGTCGGCCAATATTGGCGCCGGTACTATAACTTGCAATTATGACGGAAAGAATAAATATGTTACTATTATTGAAGACCATGCTTTTATCGGCAGCAATACCAACCTGATAGCGCCGATTACTATTGGCAGGAACGCTGTTACCGGAGCCGGATCCTCACTGTCTCATGATGTTCCGCCCGATTCCCTGGCGGTGGAAAGGGCTCAGGCCAAGGTGAAAAAGAAACGGGAATAATAAGATGTGGTAGGAGGTAAAACCATGAAGGTATCTAAATGGAAAATGAAGCTTTTTTCCGGTAATGCCAATATGGAACTAGCTTCGGAAATTGTTTCTCATTTGGGAGTTACGGTTGGAGATATCAACGTAGGACGTTTTTCTGACGGTGAAATCAGATGTACTATTAACGAAACGGTTCGCGGAGTTGATGTTTTTGCTATCCAACCTCTTTGCAGTCCGGTAAACGATCATTTAATGGAGTTATTAATTATGATCGACGCGTTCAGAAGGGCTTCAGCTTCGCGGATTAACGCGGTTATTCCTTATTTCGGATATGCCCGCCAGGATCGGAAGAGTAAAGCGAGAGATCCTATCACCGCCAAGCTTATTTCTAATTTACTGGTAGAAGCAGGGGTACACCGTGTAGTAACCATTGATTTACACGCGCATCAGATACAGGGGTTTTTTGATATACCGGTAGACCATTTGCCTGGAGTTCCAACCATAGCCGAATATTTAAAAATTAAAGGTTTTTATGGTAATGGGGTTGTACTCTCCCCGGATGTGGGGGGAGTGACCAGGGCGCGCGATCTGGCCGCCAAGCTGGATTGCCCTTTAGCGATCATTGACAAGAGAAGACCGGAACCGAATGTTTCTGAGATTATGAACGTAATAGGCGAGGTCGAAGGGAAAAAAGTGGTGATTATTGACGATATCATAGATACGGCCGGTACTATTTGTTCCGCTGCGGAAGTTATGGTCGATAAAGGCGCGCTGGAAGTGTATGCCTGTTGTACTCACGCGGTTTTTTCAGGTCCGGCGCTGACAAGTTTAGCGGCGGCCCCTTTAAAGGAAATTGTGGTGACCAATACTATCCCTCAGCCTGAAGCCGAGAAGCTGCTGCCCAATTTCAAAGTGCTTTCCATCGCTCCGTTGGTAGGAGAGGCTATTTTAAGGATTCATGAAGATTTGTCGGTCAGCAAATTGTTTGAATAGTAGCCTGGGATAGCGGTTTTTTGTGTAAGTGATATGAATTATGAATGCTGTTGTGTAATGCTCCGGCTGATACCGGGGTTTTTACATGTTATATCCTTTTGCGGGCGGACTTTTCCGACGTTAATCCTTGGACAAAGTTTGGCCGGCCGGAATAATTAAAACGGAGATATAAATGTTTAGCCGAAGAAAAGAAAGCTCAGTTAAAATAATAGCGGGATTAGGAAATCCCAGGTCAGAATATGAGTTTACCCGCCATAATATGGGTTTTATGACTATTGATAAAATAGCGGATAGTGTTATACCCCAGAAACAGCAAAAGAAGTTTTCCGCCCATCTGCGCTATGTGACTATAGCGGGCGAAAAGGCGCTTTTAGTGAAACCTCTGACTTATATGAACCTTAGCGGCCAGCCGGTAAGCGCTGTTATGAGTTGGTTTAAAGCTTCTCTGGAAAATTTATTGGTTATTTATGACGATATGGATATTGAAACCGGTAATTTAAAAATAAAGCCGCAAGGCGGAGCCGGCGGACATAAAGGGATGAGCTCCATAATTAAAAATGTGGGCAGTCAGGAATTCGCCAGGATCAGAATAGGCATTGGCCGGCCTGATACGGAAGCGGTAAACTGGGTTTTAGGACGTATCGGAGCGGAGGAAAAAAAGATACTTGAACAGACCATGGCAGATGCGGCGGAGGCCGCCAAGCTATGGGTCAGCGAAGGTATAAATAAATGTATGAATAAATATAATTAATTGGGGCTGAGAGTCGGCGGCGGGGAAAAACGACGGGGGTAAGCCCGGATGCTGTAATAATGTATATTTGCTTCCGCATAATGATATTCTAATGTTAGAATGCGAAAAGGGGGAGGCAAAATGAAAATATACAGCGTATGTGAGTATTGCCAGAATGTTTTTGCCGAAAATGAAATTGAAGGAGTGGAAGGGATAATAGAATTAAAGGGCGTCTGTAACAGCTGCGAACAAGAGTTGCGGGATTGTGAAAGTTTCGGCAGCATTTATAAAGGCGAGCAGGTAAATGAATTTTAAGATGGCAGTTGCTTTTCAGAATGTAAAAAGCGGACAGTTTTTTTAATCGCCCGCAAAATTTAAGAACATTGATTACTGGTGGGGGCATAAAAGCGCTCACTTTAAGGCATGGGGAGGTTTTTATGTGGATCTGGATGTGGTTGATAAAACAGCACGGTTTTTAAATGAGCGGAACAATGTGGTGTTAAGCGGGCTGACAGGGAGCGCCAAGAGTTTTTTGTTTGACCGGCTGACGCGAAAAATAAACGGCAGAATTTTATGCTTGGTTGCTGATGAAGAAACCGCTTATGATTTGGCCGCCGAATTGAAAGTTTTGAATAAAAACGGGCAGGTACGGTTGTTTTTAAACCGGGATTTATTGTTTATAAAAGAAAATTACTCGCAGGCTGAAGTGGAGAGAATACAAGTGTTACACGAATGTATTCTGCATCCTGACCGCGCGGGAATGATAATCGCGACCGCGGGAGCTATGGCCTATCCGATTATTTCACCGCAGGAGTGGCGGCTTAAAACCATAAAATTGAATGTAGGGCAAGAAATAGATATGACAGAATTTATTCACGCTCTGGCCGCTAACTCGTATAAAAGAAGCTCCACCGTTACCAGGCCGGGAGAGTTTGCTCTGCGGGGCGGTATTATCGATTTGTTTCCGGTTAATGAAAAACAGCCGTACCGGATTGATTTTTGGGGCAATATGGTTGATGATATACATACGTTCGATGTGAATACCCAGCGTACTGACGGCGGCCGGATCGATTTATTCAGCGTATGTGCGGCTGATGAATTAACAGGGAAAAAAATTAACAGTACTCT
Organism: Syntrophomonadaceae bacterium; assembly: GCA_031270725.1. Taxonomy (GTDB): domain Bacteria; phylum Bacillota; class Syntrophomonadia; order Syntrophomonadales; family Syntrophomonadaceae; genus JAISDD01. The sequence goes on from JAISWS010000165.1 coordinate 3,586, forward strand.
TCTGGATTATCTGAAACCCGAGGCTAAAATTATTTTTGACGAACCACGGGAATTTTTCAATAATTGCCGCAAGCATGCTAAACATTATAAAAAAATGCTCGCGGAAATGAAAGAGATGAGTAAAGCGGTTCCGGAAATATTACCACTGGATCCGGAATTTCTGCGCGGCCGCCTGAATGGATTCCCTACTTTATACCACGCCTTTTTTACGGGCAATATACCGCAGGTTAAATGCGCGCTGGCGGAACATATCGCGCAAAAGGAAATGGAGTCATTTCATAATCAGTATGAAATGATGTTCACCAGAATACAGGGCTGGCTGAAACAAGGCTACAGGGTTCGTTTAGCCGTTAAAAACAAAACGGCGCGCCGGCAAATATCTCAGGAATTACTGGAACGGGGCATCAACGGAAGCGAATATACGGATGAAGTACTAAAAAGAGGTTTTATCAGTACGGCATTGAAATTCGCCCTGATTACGGAAAACGACATATGGAAAAATAGAGCGGCTGGCAGGAAGAGAAGAAAAGCGAAAATTTCTCCGGAAACGAGAATTTTGGGAGAAGATTTGAAAATAGGCGATTATGTGGTGCATGAACAGCATGGGGTAGGGATTTTTCAGGGTATTTCGCTGGTTGAAAATGGCGGAGTTACTAAAGAATATATAACTATTCAATATGCCGGAAACGATAAACTTTATTTACCGGTGGATCGCCTGGATTCTTTGTATCGTTTTTTACATACGGAAGAAAAAACGCCGCGTCTGAATAAACTGGGAGGCAGCGAGTGGGAGAGAACCAAGCAAAAAGCGGCCCGGTCTATACGGGAAATGGCGCAGGAACTTCTCTCACGGTACGCTAAAAGGCAGGCCCAGGAAGGATATGCCTTTGCTCAGGATACTCGCTGGCAGGAGCAGTTTGAAGAAGATTTTCCCTATACTGAGACGCCCGATCAAATGCGGGCTATAAACGATGTGAAAAGAGATATGGAAAGTATACGGCCTATGGAGCGTTTAGTTTGCGGGGACGTCGGTTATGGGAAAACCGAGGTTGCTATGCGGGCGGCTTTTAAGGCTTTGATGGACGGTAAGCAGATTGCGGTTTTGGTTCCGACTACGGTTCTGGCGGAGCAGCATTTTCAAAATTTTAAAGAACGTTTTTCGCCATATGCCGGAACGGTAGAGTGCCTTAGCCGCTTAAAAGGCGTGGCTCGGCAAAAAAAAATTGCGGCGGAGCTGGCGAAAGGCTCCATAGATATTATTATAGGAACCCACAGGCTATTGTCCAAGGATATTGTATTTAAAGATTTAGGGCTTTTAATTATTGACGAGGAGCATCGTTTCGGGGTAGCGCAAAAAGAGCATATTAAGGCTTACAAAGACCTGGTGGATATTTTGAGTTTGTCGGCTACCCCTATTCCGCGCAGTTTACACATGTCGCTTAACGGATTGATGGACATGAGCGTCATCGATACCCCGCCGCCGGAACGGTATCCTATTACTACATATGTATTGGAATTTAACGCCGGTATAATTTGCGAAGCCATTCTGAATGAAATTAATCGGCAAGGTCAGGTATTCTTTGTGCATAACCGCATTGAAGATATTTATGAGGTTAAGAGGGAATTAGAGGCGTGGATGCCGGAAATCAGCATCTGTTTGGGGCATGGGCGTATGCGGGAAGGGGAACTGACAAAGGTTATAATGGATTTTGCCCAAGGCAGATACCAGTTGTTTTTATGCACCACTATTATTGAATCCGGTTTGGATTTGCCTAATGTTAACACGATAATTGTTGATGAAGCTGATAAATTAGGCTTGGCGCAGCTTTACCAGCTGCGGGGACGGGTGGGGAGGTCGGAACGATTAGCTTATGCTTACCTGACTTACCGTCCTTACCGCTCCATAAATGAAACGGCGCAAAAAAGGCTGGCCGCTATCCGCGAGTTCAGTGATTTGGGTTCGGGAATGAAAATAGCCCTGAGAGATTTAGAAATCAGAGGGTTCGGCAATATATTAGGCTCGGAGCAGCATGGTTATATCAATGCGATAGGTTTTGACCTATATTGCCATTTGCTGGAACAAGAGACCGCCAAAATAAAAGGGGAAACGTCAGCCGGGAAAATACAGCCGTTTTTAGATATTGATGTCGATTCTTTTATACCGGATACCTATATAGAAGACGCCGGAACTAAAATGAGAATTTACAGGCGCTTGCTTTTGGCGGATACGCTGGGGGAAATAGATGAGATAAAAGACGAAATGGCAGACAGGTTTGGAGTGATGCCGAAACCGGTTGAAAATTTTCTGAATGTGGCCGCTTTAAAAGTTTTGGCGCAGGATAAAGAAGTTATTTCTTTGCGCCATCAGGGAAAATATATTGAGATAAAACTCAGCAAGCCGGCGCCGGATGAAATGATTTTGAAAAAAACTTTTCCCAATGTCAAAAAAGTACGTCAGGATTTACTGCGATTGTCCAGCGGCAAATATACTCTCGGGGAATTAAAAGATTTGTTAAGCGCTATCTGAGCCGGGCCTGGTTTTTAACTTCCCGGCGCTATATAGCTGTACGGCTGTCAGCAGGGCGCTTACATAAGTGAAAATAATAAAGAAGTTTACTAAAGGCAGGTAATGGAGGAACCAGTCAAAATAAGCTAGATTGCTTATATCCACGCTGAGGCCTGACGCAAAGGCCATTAGCCCCGCCGGAATAATTAAGCCGCGATTGCTTTTAAGTGAAAAAAGCTGTTGAATAAACATAGTGAAGCTCTGATAATAACAGATAATGGCCACGAAAGACGCCGATACCCAAAAACTGGTAAAGAAAATATCCAGGCGGCTGAAAGCGCCCAGGTCATTTAAGTGTAATACTTCCTGGGTAGGAAAATTGTATAAAAGAGTTAATTCGGGGCCTAAAATAACTAAAGAAAGAATAGTAAACGCGATTAAACTCAATACGGCCGCCGAGTACCAGTAATAGACAACGCGCTTATTTTGTTTTAAATCGGAGCTTAAAAATAAAAAAGCGCCGATGATTACGATTTCCGAGAAAGGCCAGGAGCTGACAAATATGCTTTGGAAAATCAAAGGCCTCCATTCAGCCAGCAAGGGAGTGAGCTGACTGAAATCCGCTTGGGTTAAAGGCAGTAAAAAACCGAAAATAAGAAAAATTATGACAAACCATACGATAACATTACTTAAACGCGCGACGCTGTTAATGCCGTGATAAACGACAAAACCGCAGCTGGCATAGATTACGCTGTTCAGAAGAACGGGCGAATAACGGGGGTTGATAGTGGTAAGCACTATGCTGACGTCTATACCGTAACCAATCAGGATACTGAATATTATAAATAAAAAAAACCCGTTGAGTATATGGCCGGGTATTTTGCCCAGTAAATCAGAGGCTACAATAGCTATAGGCTTTTCAGGGAACAGTAATTGTGTTTTTATAAAAACGTATAAGATGTAAAAACCCATTAGCGAGCTTAGTAAAATTCCCAGCCAGGCGTCCTGCCTGAAAATTTTAGCGGGGATATAGACGATATTGCTGCTGATTAGTAATATAAAGATAATTTTGCCTATTTGAGAAGTGTACAGTTTGTTCTTTTCCATCGTTACTCCCATACGTCTAATCGGAAAAAAGCTGCCATTTTATTAAAAAAAGGGGCCAGTCCCTGCAATAAATCATTTATTGTGGGTAATATATACAGATTGTAATTAATATCCGCGCCGTACAGCCAGGCAATCAGTAACATGACGGAAGTCAGAACCAATTCTTTCCATTGTTGATTTTTAAATAAATTCCTGCCTTCCGCGACAACAAAAATAAAAGTAAATATAAATAACGGCGCCATAATACCTTTCATGTCTGATACTCCTGTTGTGAATATTTTAAATAATCTCCGGCAAGAACGTGTTTTGCGCTTGGGCTATAATTCAGCTGAATTTTACAGGCTTTGCAGTCAAGGTTGAATTATATATTTTGGCGTCTATGGTTATATTGTATTCTGTCTGAGGATACATAACGGGCCATTGTCCCTGTATTTGCCGCCACATTTCAGGCTCCAGCCTGTTTAAAGTCCAGCCCCACCCCAAAACGTCGCTTTGCAGGGACTGGCTTTTTACGATACACGCGTTTATCTGCCGGCTAATCTCCTGTTCAGCCAAGAATTCAATTTGTTTTAACATTTGCGCTTCCAGTAAATTTTTATCTGTTTGCTGGCTTATAAAAGTCAAACTGGTAATAATGTTTATTTCCATAATTATTTTATCCCCTGAAATGGCGGGTTTTATTTTACGTTTGAATTCAAATATTTTTAAATCCACTGTCTTATCCATAAAAAGCGGATCCGGTATCTTTATAAAACCGCCTTTTTGCAGGTCATCCATTAACCAGCGGTAGCCTCTGGATTCAAGATCATCAAAAGCGCCGGCCATTTGCCGGCCTTTGAAAAGCGCCATTCCGGATAAGACAGGAATTTTTTGCGGTTCCACCGGCAACGGCGATTTATCCGCGGCGCTTTCCTGGCTGCCGCCGGGGATAGGCTGTGCCGCTAAGGAAATTATGGGGACGGCAGGTTCTCTGCCTGCTTGTGCGCAGTAAATTGTGAAGTCAAGTTTACGGACGGGTATGAATATGTTGGCGGATTGTTGATTTTGAGTCAGCAATCCGCTCAATCCGCGCCCCAGCGATATTGCCCGCAAGGTATTGGAGGACACTATTTCTTCGGCAGTATTGGTTTCCGAAATCAGTATAAGCAGGTCAGGCCTCAAATAGCTGTTTCTGGACAAAAAATCCATTATTAAAGATAAGTCGGTTTGAGCCAATTCTTTACCTATTATTAGGGTATCCGTCTGCGGCAATTCCATTATTTTGCAAAATGATAAATAAAACCTTCTTACCGCTTCGGAGCAGCTCTTGCCGGTAGCGGAAACCACAAAGGTCTCGGGAGATTTATTTTCTAAAGCGGGAAATGGTTTAATGATACTGGCGCTGATTTTTATGTCTCCCTGGCCGGTAAGGTCTAAACCAATGACGCTTACAACAGCTGTATTGTCTATCTCTGAATAATCCCAGCATCCTCCGCTCCAAAGCGTGGCTAAAGGCAGGAATGCCAATATAAGCGTTTTTTTTAGTTTCATAAATATACACCCTGCTCAGTTAAAATAATTTTTTTAAGAATAACGTAATAAAATTTTATCGATAGCTTGCCCGGCAATTCTAAAATCAAGCGCAAGATAAACGGATATAAGCATAATCACGCCGATAATTATTATTTCCCTCCATTGACAGGCTTTAAACAAAAGAATGGCTTCTTTAATGACGATGGATAAGCTCACAGCGATTAATAATTTATTCATGTACTCCCTGCCTATTCCTGAAAATAATAAGATTTGCTGGTCAAATAAGTTCTTCTGATGATGAAATCACTTTGCAGCTGATAATTTACGGCGGGAAACATTGTATCCCATTGGGGGGCAATTCCACCCCAAAAATGAGTATCCGCTTGATTTATCAATTGGCCCCAGCCTAAGATATCACTGTTTATATTTTGCGCTTTGTCTATGCAGTTGCTGATATAAGCGTTTATTTTATCCTCCGCCATTTGCTCCAGCTGAGGATATTTGTCTAATCGCAATAAGTCACCGCCTCCGCTTTGTTCATAAAAATTGCCGTCCGCGTGTACCTGAATAAGCATAGTTATGCGCTGATTTTCTTTTTCTATTAAAGGTTTTATTTCCGCGGCCAGTTTTGTCAGCTCAAAAGTAATAAAATACCCGGGATCTTCAGGGTTGTTAATAAGCAGCAGGCCGCTATTGATATTTTTACCGGTCAGATAATGGTAGCCTTTACTTTCCGCTTCATTTAAAGAAGCGATCATTCTGGGACCTTTGAAAACAGCGAGCCCGTCCAGTGATAAAATATACTTTTCCCCGTCTTTAACTTTCTTTATTTGCGGGAGAACAGGTTCTATGCCCGGGGTAATTAATTTGCGCATAAATTCGTACATTAAAACAGGTTTATACATGTTAAGCTGTTTTTCTTCATTTTTGAGAGTACGGGCTAAAGAAGTTGACAGATAAGTTTCTAAAACAGGTTTTGTTTTGAAAATTTCCTCCGGATTACTTCCGGAGATAACCAGCAGGGGAATGTTATGTTTAATTTCCGTGGTGCGGGTAAGGTAGTCGGATACCAAAGCGACGTCAGTTTTACAAAGGTTTTCACCGAGCAATACGATACTGACGTGATTCCATAAAGGGGTCTGGGGTAAAAAATCAGACAATAAATTACTGGCTTCAGCTAAAGTCCGGCCTTTGCCGCTGAGTATGACGGCTGAGCTGTCTTCCCGCGAATCTTCTTTCGTAGCGGTTGGCTTTATGAACTCAGAAGTTAATTCTATTTGATTATCCTGCCAGTCTACGCCTATTCCGATAGAAAAAATCAAATCAGGGATTTCGTTTCCCTGACAGCCGGATAATAGGGTGAGCATAAAGATGATAATAACGGAAAGCTTATAGTTTTTCATTGGTTAGTTCCTCTTTTATTTCCCGCTGAAGGAGGCTGTCTTTGTTCATAGCGCTTTTGATTTTTCATGCCTTCCTGCCATGGCCGTAAAGTATTGTTAAACCAGGGACGGCGCGTCAGGATATCAAATATCTGCTGTCTGTTAAAAGGCGCTACCGGAGATAAATAAGGGACTCCGAAAAAAGAAATAGAGGCCATGCGTGTGATTAATAGAATAAGGGCTATCATAATGCCGAGCAATCCTAGCAAACCAGCGGCAATAAGAAAGACGAAACGCATAACTCTGGTTATTATGCCGGCGTTATAATTAGGAATCACGAAAGAAGTTATTCCGCTGAAAGCTATGACGACTACCATGGGGGTAGAGACTAGTCCGGCTTGCACCGCAGCGTCGCCGATAATCAAAGCTCCGACGATGCTGACGGCCGGGCCTATCGCGTTAGGCAGCCTTAGCCCGGCTTCCCGCAGCAATTCAAAAGTTATTTCCAGAAGCAGGGCCTCAACGAAAGCTGGAAAGGGGACTCCCTGGCGGGCTGAAATAATAGTTAATAATAACGGAGTGGGGATCATTTCATGATGATACGTTAATAACGACACAAAAACAGCGGTCATTAATAAAGACGCCCCAAAAGCCGCTATCCTTAAAAAACGGAACAGAGTAGCGGGAATATAATTTATATAATAATCATCAGGCGCGTTAGCGAATTGAGGGAAAGTTACCGGCAATACCAAAACCATAGGGGAACCGTCAATCATAATACAGGCCTTGCCTTCCAGTAAATTCCCGCATACCCGGTCAGGGCGTTCAGTATGCATAGCCTGGCTGAAAATAGAATACGGTTCTTCAGTAATGAGTTCTTCCAGATAACCGGTGTCTAAAATAGCGTCAATATCAATTTGTGACAGTCTGTCCCTGATGTCGGATACCATGGCGGGAGGAGCAATGTTTTCAATATAACAAAGGCAGGTACTGGTTTTAGATATCCGGCCTATGGTCAGCTTTTCTATTTTAAACGAACTGGATTTAAGGCGTCTCCTTAACATAGCGGTGTTAAATGTCAGAGTTTCTGTAAATGATTCTTTAGGGCCAAAAACCGTGGTTTCGTTTTCAGACATGCTGACAGCGCGGGCGGCCCAGGAACGGGTTCCGATAACTAATCCGTCCGTGCATTTATCAAGCAGTAAAACAGTGTCTCCGGAAAAAATATGAAATATGATATCTTCATAATTATCTATATTTTTTACTTCCGCTAACGCCAATACCCGATTTTTTAAATTATTCAGCAAGCCGGCGTGATAGGTTTCTGAATTTTGCTCTTTTGAGGAAAAGATATTGCAATTCATAAAAATAGATTTTATTAAATTGTTTTCTATTTGTCTTTTATCCACCAAACCTTCAAAAAAAACAACTAACGCTTTGGCAGGGGGAGAGCCGAAAAAAAATTCGCGCTGCATAAAGTCAGAACATCCGGCCAGGCGTTGAGCTAAAATTTCCTGGTTTTTATTTAACTCAGGAGATATGGAAGCTGATTTATTATTGTCAGCTATGGATTTTTGGGAGGATTTATTATTGGAAATACTCATAAATTATTCCTTCGCTCATTTAATGATGGCGGAAACGTAACGGCGCCTTAGCCGGAATCTCCGTGTTATACGCGAATAAGTAAACAATATTCAAGTTGTTTAATAACTAAAAGTTTCAGTATTAGTCTTTGGCAATAAAGCTGTTTTTATTCCGTTTTCTGATGAAAGGGCATCTTTTGGCAAAGCCGTTTGACAGGCATTTTTTAATCAGGACTTTAATGAAAATGAACAAAGGGATAAAAATAAAAAAACAATTGTTTAAAAAAGGCATAAGTTTTGTGGTCCAAACGGATAATCCTAAACTGGTGCCGCTCAAAAACACGGAAACTAAGGCGATAAAAACACCGCTGGCAGCTAAAAAGAAACGGTTATCCGGCAGCTTAAAAGCCTTTTGAGTACATATACTGGCGGAAAACCAAAAGAGAGTCAGAGTGACGTAAATTCCGCAAATCCAGACACTTATAAATAATACGTCAATGTTTTGTATGAAATAGGATATATGAACTGTTCTTGCCATAGTAAAAACCGCTGAGGAAAGGCTGGAAATGACAGCTGGATGCAAAGTGGCGCTTAAAGCCAGCAAAGTGGAAGATATTACCGGTACAAAAATAAACAGTAAAGTGTTTAAAGATGCTCTGATGCTTTTTTCTTTATCTCCTTCAATAAAATCAGCTAAAATAAATACGGCCATAGCTTTGCCTAACACCCCTGTCAAACCGAAAAAAGCAATAAAAGAGGTTTTCACGGATATATCCGATAACAGGGGCTGTAAATTATCCCATTTAAAACCGTTGATAAGGCAGTTACTTATTAAAAATATATTAAAAAGAATTATCAATGCCAGAATAATTACGCTGATGCGGGCGATGTTATTGATTCCTTTTTTTAGCGCGTAAAAGCCGGTAAACAACATCAAAAAAAGCGGAACGCCGCTGGGGGTCGTTAATAACAGGCTGGTTTTCATGAATTCGGAATAGATGCGTAAAACATAACCGCCCAACAGAAGAAAATAAAATATATAAAAAACAGTTATAATTTTGCCGACAATATTTCCCAGGTGTTCAGTAAGCGCCTCAGGAAAAGAACAGTTGTTCTGGCGAAAGATAAAAAGGTACATTTGGAATAAAAACCAACCGAGGAGTATCATGACGACCGGAGCCAGCCAGGCGTTATTTTTCAGCGGGGCGGTCAATAAAGGCCCTTCTTCCAAAAAGGCGACGGGAATTATTAACAGAGTAATTAAACATTTAAGTTGGAAAGGGCTCATTTTTTCCATATAATTTTACAAATTCCATTAATCTATAAAAAATATCCTAAGGTTTTATTACCTTAAACGAAAGATGAAGTTAACCGCCGAAATAATCAATGCCAACATTCATGCCGCCGTTTGCGGAGATAGGAGTATACTGACGAATGTGACCAACAGGTCTTCTGTCATAGTATTGTTCCCAATAAAAAAGCAAATATTATTTTTCGCGGTAATAGCTAACAATTTTTGACGGCGCTGTCCCCAAGTAAAAAATTAAGCCTGATAAAAGGCGGCGTGTTTGCCGGACGCTCTGAAGCCAACAGCGAAGGTCATTATTGACATGGCGAAAGTACAGGATAAAATGTAAAATGTTGTGGTATTAATTGGCTGCGGCGCTAATATAATTTTATAAAAGCGCCGCTTCAAAATTGTAGTATTTCGCAAACGGGCGCATTATTTTAACCTTTATGGTAAAAAGTGAATAAAAGGGTATTTTGAGTTATATACTATCACTAAACGGAAAAGATGTTTCTGCTATTTGCAAAAGGAGGGAATAATATAATTGAAAGCAACAGGGATAGTGCGCCGTATCGATGATTTGGGCAGGGTAGTAATTCCTAAGGAAATTCGCAGGACTTTACGCATTCGTGAAGGTGATCCTCTGGAGATTTTTGTAGATCGTGAAGGTGAAGTTATTTTAAAAAAATATTCTCCGATTGGTGAATTGGGGGATTTCGCCAAAGAATACGCCGATTCGCTGTACGAAACAATAGGACAGATTTCTATGATTGCTGACCGCGATGTCATAATCGCGACCGCGGGGGGCAACAAAAGAGAATTTTTAAGCAAGCCGGTAGGAAAAGCGGTTGAGAGAGCCTTAGAAGAGAGAACTACTTTACTGATGAATGATATAATGACGCCGGATGATGAAAACCTGCATATTATACAGACGGACGACCGGGAGTACACTGTCAGGTCACAGGTTATAGCGCCTATTATAAGCCAGGGAGACCCAATCGGGGCGGTAATGATTGTAAGCAAGGAAGCGGGAGTCAAATTAGGGGAAGTGGAAATCAAGCTGGTGGAGACGGCTTCCGGATTTTTAGCTAAACAGATGGAAAGTTAAAATACCCGGTGTCCGCTACAGATTACTGGACATTCCGCTCGTATAAAAACATTATGAATAATTCGTTAAAGGTATTGATGTTTAGGCTGCCGGACAGTGAAATCCGGTTTGAAGCGGGACATAATACCTTTTTGTTATTTATATGCCTGATTTAAGCGCTATAAAAACTGCCTCAGACGTTCAGCGCTGTGTATAATAGCCGCGGTATAAAGCGGGGGGATACAGCGGACAGAAAACAGTATTTATAAAAAGGGCGGATGTTTTGGGCGCCACCGGTTTGAGCGGTAAATTATTAGGGGCTGTTTAACGTATGCCGTTGGCTGGCTGGATTGGCGATGAAGGTACAGGGATTTTATTCCCTCTGGGTCTGATACCCCGCAGCTTGCCGCGAAAACGCCGCGCGGGCGGCGCAACGCTCTTGCCTTTTGTCCTTCAGATACCCCGCCGTTTGCGGCGGGGTAGGTCATTTGTCTTTTTACCGCTAAAAAACCTTTCATTTTATTGACATGTTGTAGATTTGTGCTAAAATTCTACATGTGTGTTTTTAAAAAAAATGCGGAGGAGGTTTGGGAAATTAAAAATATAAAAAGAGGGAGGCGCCATGATTGCAATGTTTGGGGCGACACGTATTAGCCGAGGTATGTGGTTGTAGATTCGAAATATTAAATGATTTGAAAAAAGTCCAGGAAATTATGGTTAACGCTGCTTTAGAAGCGGGAGCGGAAGTCAGGGAAGTGGCTTTTCACAAGTTTAGCCCGCAGGGTGTAAGTGGAGTAGTTGTAATTTCTGAATCGCATTTAGCTATTCATACATGGCCGGAACTGGGATATGCGGCAGTTGACGTTTTTACTTGCGGAGACCGGGTCAATCCATGGGATGCTTGTAATTATGTAGCGGAGAGGTTCCAGGCTGAAGAGGTAAGCGCTTCAGAAGTTCGAAGAGGTTTAATGCCGGAGTCGCATAGGCAGGTAGCTGTTAATATTTAGGAGGGATACTATTTTAGTAGACCGAAGAAACTATAAAGATTATAAATAACAAGCTTTACTTGTTAATCAAGTAAAGCTTGTTTCTTTTAGTGAACCGTGTTTTTAGTTATGAGTTTCAACGCGGCGGTTGGACACGCGGTATCATACGCAATACTGTCGCTGGCAAAATAAATTTTTGCCGCGTTTGATGGATTGGAGATTTTGCCGGGAAGAAACGCGGGATAAACAAAGAATGTGAAATTAATCAGGAAGGGATAATTAAAAGCGGAAATGCTGGGATACAGGGTTGCCAGCCTTCTTACGCGGACGGAAATAAGCGGAGTTTGCCGCTAGGATAGCCAAAGTATTTTTGCAACTTATTAATAATATGTGTAGAATAATAGTTAGATCAGAGGGGTTAATGCTATTATTTATTTAAAATGCGGACAATACCTTTAAAGGGCGCCGCTTTTTTACCCGAAAGGGTACCAGCGGGAGGCCAGCTGGATATATATTTGTCCGCGGCTAAAGAAAACGGGATTTATTTTAATACCACCCTATCAAGGCATACCTTATGGGGCACAAACGAGTACCTTTTCCCCCTGCCGGGAACAGGCAGGGCATCTCCCTATGGGGACGAGATAAACAGGGAAAGGGTTTAATTGCGGAATGAGAGTTACTTAGGGGGCGCTTTTTTAGTGTTATTGAAATTTGCTGAGCGGTATGACCAGGAAATATTTTTGCTTCAGAAAGAATTGGAAGCGGCTTTATATTCGTGGTGGCCTGAGACCGAAGATAAATATAACGCGGTTAAAGAGGATTTTACTTTTAAAATGCTGCCGGTTTTTTCTTTAGCGCTGGATGATTATCTGTGTATAGACCGCGCCGCCGCGCTTTCTTTGGCTAATATTGTCAGAATATATTATTTCGGCCAGTATGCGCATGAAACGGTTGTTGATGACGATGAATTTCTGAAAAATGAAAAAGATTTTCAGTTTGCCATTTTATTGGGTGATTATATTCAGGGAAAAGTTTTGCGGCTTTTAAACGAAGCGGGCCTGGATATGCTCCTGAAAATTTTTTCAGACATGATCGCGGATCTTAATGAAGGCTTGGTGGAGAAATATCGCGGCCGGGGGGATTACGCCGAAGTGCTGGATAAAACTAAACGCCCTTATTATGCCGCGTTAACGCTGTCCGCGGCTATAATTGCCCGCCAGTCTGAGGAAAGAAAAACGCTGTTTAAAGATTTGGGCGTGTATTTTGGTATGGCCGCCGAGCTTATTGCCCACGGCAAGCTTCTGGAAAAAGCTGATTGGTGTATATTCCAGTGTGAAACAATATTCGCTCAAATAAATGAAAATTCACCTTATATAAATTCAGCCCTGGAACAAGCCGTTCGGGGCCTTCGGAAATCCCTGGACGATCTGCGTACAAAAGCGGCTACTGTTTAGCGCTCATGTGTAAGCTTTATTTAATCAAGTGGTGTCCGTAATTTTTTAACGGATATTAGGCAACGCGTTTGAGAGGGAAGCGGGGAGGAAAATATGGCATACCGGGATTTAGGGGATTTTATAAAAACTTTGGAAGCGGCGGGAGAATTAAAGAGAATCAAAGCGGAAGTGGATCCGGAGTTGGAGATTACCGCTATTGTAGATAAAGTCAGCAAGGCTTACGGGCCGGCTTTGTTGTTTGAAAAGGTTAAGGGATCGGACTACCCGATCCTTATTAATGCTTTCGGCAGTGAAAAAAGAATGGCTATGAGCCTGAAATATGAAAATATCAATAATATTGCCGATGAAATAATTGAACTGCTTGATTTAGCCGGTCACGTACCCCAGGATGCCTTTTCCAAATTGAAATTGCTGCCTAAATTAGCCCGTATGACTTCCTTTGCCCCGCGCCTGGTGAAGAAAGGCGTTTGCCAGGAAGTAATATGCCAGGAGCCGGATCTGAGTCAGCTGCCGGTTTTGAAATGCTGGCCGGAAGACGCAGGCCGGTTTATCACTTTGCCGCAGGTCTATACCAAAGATCCTGACACCGGAAAGCGCAATGCGGGAATGTACCGTTTGCAGGTTTATGATAGGCGGACTACCGGAATGCATTGGCATTTGCATCATGACGGAGCGCAAATATACAGAAAAAATTGCGCCGCCGGCCGCGACACTCCCGTTGCGGTTGCTTTAGGCGGCGATCCGGCTGTGACTTATGCGGCTACCGCGCCGCTGCCGGCGGAAATTGATGAGCTGCTGTTCGCCGGATTTTTGAGAAAAAAACCGGTGGAAGTAGTGAAATGCCTTACCGTTGATTTAGAAGTTCCGGCTGACGCGGAGTTTATCATCGAAGGATATGTGTCTAAAGATGAGCGCCGTAAAGAAGGGCCTTTTGGAGATCATACCGGTTATTACTCGCTGGCCGGGGATTATCCGGTTTTTCACGTAACGGCGCTTACTCACGGGAAAAATCCCGTATATCCCGCTACAGTGGTCGGCAAGCCGCCGCAGGAAGATTGTTATCTGGCTTTGGCCACGGCAAAAATATTTCTGCCTTTGCTGAGGTTTCAGCTGCCGGAAATAGCGGATATGCATTTGCCTATGGAAGGGGTTTTCCATAATTGTGTTTTTGTTTCCATAAAAAAATCTTTTCCTGGCCATGCCCGTAAACTGATGAATTCTTTATGGGGAATGGGGCAGATGATGTTTTCCAAATTTATCTTCGTGGTTGACGCTGAGGTCAATGTTCATGATACGGCTGAGGTGATGTGGAAAGTGTACAATAATGTGGATCCACGCCGGGATACTATGATTACGGAAGGGCCGCTGGACGTTCTGGACCATTCCGCCCCTCTGCCGCTTTTAGGCTCCAAAATGGGAATAGACGCGACTAAGAAATGGCCGGAGGAGGGGCATGGCCGGGAATGGCCCAACGATATAATAATGACGGATGAAATTCTGCGGCTTATTGAAAAAAGGTGGCGCGAATACGGGATTGAATAGAATAAAAGCTTTTTTTTCGTTAATTGATATAGGGCATACTCTGTTTGGGTTACCGTTCGCTTACTTAGGGGCTTGTTTAGCGGCTGGGGGGCTTCCCGGCGGACATGATGTTTTATGGATAACCTCGGCTATGATAGGAGCCAGAACCGCCGCTTTATGCCTTAACCGTTTGATAGACTACCATATTGATAAAGCCAACCCGAGGACGGCGGGCTGGGTATTGCCTTCCGGCAGGCTGTCCCGTAAAGCGGTGGGGTTCATTACCTTTTTATGTTTAATTTTACTGTTTTTTTCAGCGGCGCGGTTGAATAATTTATGCTTTAAATTAGCGCCGCTGGCGGTAGTATGTTTGTATTTTTATTCTTTTACCAAACGCTTTACCTGGTGGTGCCACTTTATATTAGGGGCCGTTATAGGGTTGGGCCCGATAGGGGGCTATATCGGGGTGGCCGGAATAATCGACGGCAGAACCTTTTTATTAGGCATGGCGGTGGCAACGTGGATTGCCGGTTTTGATATCATGTATGCCTGTCAGGATATAGAATTTGACCGCGCGAACGGCCTTTACTCCATTCCCGCGCGTTTTGGGGAAAGAGGGGCCTTGCGTTTTTCGGCGGCGTTTCATATACTGGCCGTTATTTTCATGATAGGAGCCGGAGCGGCTTTCAGGCTTTCCTGGTGGTATTATACCGGAGTGGCAATAGCGGCTTTGGTCTTGGCTATAGAACACCGGATAGTAAGGCCGGGAGAATTCAGCCGCGTAAATCTGGCTTCTTTCGGACTGAATCGTTATGTGAGCCTGATAATTTTGATTGCCGCTTTAATAGATATGCGTTTTTAAAACGCGGCGGCGGCCTGATGGCCTGCTTTGTTCAAAAGAAGACGAAGCCGGTTTTATTAGGGTTTGGGGTTTAAAAATTATTAAAACATTTGTGAGAATGGGGAAGTGCGGCAATGTCAGAATATATTGTGGCTTTAACCGGTGCCAGCGGGGCTGTTTACGGGATACGATTACTGCGGGAGCTGCTGCGGCGCGAGCATACCGTGCATTTGGTTGTAAGCGAAGCGGCGTATATAGTGCTGGGGCAGGAAATGGACCTTCATTTCGAACGTAAGCCGCATTTGTGGCGCGAGTATTTACCCGGTGATTTGCGGGTGTATTCTAATAAGGATATCGGGGCCAGGATAGCCAGCGGTTCGTATATAACAGCGGGTATGATTGTCATTCCGTGTACGATGGCTACTATTTCGGGACTGGCGTGCGGCAGTTCCGGGAATCTGACGGAGCGCGCCGCTGATGTGATGATGAAAGAAAAGCGAAAACTCATTGTAATACCGCGTGAAACACCGTTGAATAGTATCCATTTAAAGAATATGCTGGCTTTGTCAGAAATGGGGGTTCATATAATCCCCGCTATGCCGGCTTTTTATCATAAACCTCAAAGTATAGAGGATATGGTGGATTTCATAGTATCGAAAGCGCTGGACGCGCTGGGGATAGAAAATTCACTGTATAACAGATATTCAGGCCAGGAATAACGGCGCAGCCGTTCATTTCATAAATAATCATAATATTCATATACTTACTTTTTCTGTTACTTTATGATAAATTATTAAAGGGAACTTCTAATAACCTCCCGTTGCACACCTTCGGCGCGCCTTTCACCACGCTTCTTCGCCGAAAAGCCTCGCCATACCGCCAGTATGGCCGCGTTTTTCGACTGTGGATCGCGGCGGGTCCGGGCCGAATCCGTACGCTGTCAGTTATTAGGCGTCCCTTAAAGATAATCGGAAAGTTTTACGGACAGAGGCCGCGAAGGGGTTTACATGGAAAATTTTAGTTTATTCGCGAGTGTCGCGGATGATTTGGCCGCGGTAGAAGAAAAATTAAAAGCGTATACGTGCAGTTCCCTGGAAATTATGAACCGGGCTTCACTTCAGCTGATAGAAGCCGGCGGGAAAAGATTAAGGCCCGCTTTCACGCTTTTGACCGCGAAAATGTATAAGGAAGATTTGCGGGACGTTATTCCGCTGGCGGCGGCTTTGGAAATGATTCATATGGCAACCTTGGTTCATGATGACGTGATAGACAATTCTTTGACCCGCCGCGGGCAAGCGACAGTAAAAAATATCTGGGGGAACCGTTTTTCCATTTATTTGGGGAATCATATGTTTGCCCGTTCTTTATCGATCATTGCCGGCTATAATCGCGGCGATTTGCTGGAAGTACTGGCGGACGCCAGTATGAAAATATGCGAAGGCGAAATAATCCAGATGTTCGGATGGTACAATCTGAACCTGGGCATGAAGAATTATTTGCAGCGTATCCAGAGGAAAACGGCTGTCCTGCTTTCGGTGAGCTGCGCTTTGGGCGCTATGCTCTGCGATATCTCCGAAGGGCAAATAGTATTGCATAAAAAATTCGGCTATTATTTGGGTATGGCTTATCAGGTAATTGATGATATTTTAGATTTTGTAGCCGATGAAAAAATATTAGGAAAACCTTCCGGCAGCGATATCCGCCAGGGGGTAATAACTCTGCCGGCTATTTACGCTTTGCGCCGGGGGGAAAATAAAGAAGAACTGGCCTGCTGGCTGTCGTCGCCTGAAAAATGCCGCGAGCGCGTGAATGACATTATCGGAGCCGTTCTGGATTCCGGAGGGATTGATTATGCTTATGGCGTCGCGCGGGCTTTTTGCGAAAGGGCCATGCGCCAGTTGGATAAAATGCCGCCCGGCGCCCCGAAAGAAGAGTTTATGAAAATCACGGAATTCGTAATAAACAGGAATTTTTAAAAAACCGCCGTAAGGCTTTACAGTTTACCGGAAAAACCGTTCTGAGGAAAATAATAAGAACCGGCTTTACTTTGTGCGCGATATTTGTCATAATTAAAAATGTGAATTATATTTAAAACAGTATTCATTATTATTGCCGGAAAAGGATATTTACTTGAAGCGCGGCGGTTGTTTGAGGGTAAAAAACGGCATATGTTGAGCGTGGGTGAATATAATGGAATTGCGAGAACCTGAAGATAATAAATGTGAATAGGCCTGTGTCCAATGACAGGCTTATTTTTACTTAACGAGGGCTTGGGAGTGAAAATGGAAACATTATTTCCTGTTTTTTTGAATTTAGCCGGCAAAAACTGCCTGGTTGTCGGCGGGGGGCGGGTAGCGACCCGTAAGGCCGCCGATTTATTGGATTATAAAGCGGAAATAACCGTAGTAAGCCCCGAAGCGGGAGCCAAAATTAAAGGCTGGGACGAAACCGGCGGCATAGTCTGGCGGAAAAAACTTTTCAGCCCTGATGATTTGTCCGGTATGTACCTGGTTATGGCGGCAACCGGCAGTCCGCTTTTGAATCGGGAAATAGCTGAATTATGCCGCCGGCGGGGGATTATGATAAACGCGGCGGATGATCCCGACAATTGTGATTTTTTCGTACCGTCCGTGATGAGGCGCAAGTCTCTGGCCATAGCTGTTTCCACTGAAGGGAAAAGCCCTTTATTCGCCCGTTTGCTGCGCCAAAGGCTGGAAAGTGTAATAACGGACAGTTATGGGGATTTAGTGGAATTACTGGGGGAGAAACGGGAAATTATCAGGGCTATGGCGCTTGACGACAGCCAGCGCCGGCAGCTAGTGACTTCTTTAATTGATGAAAGTACGCTGGAATTTTTGGAACAAGGCGAATATGAAAAAATAAGGGAGAGGATCGAAAAATGTATGTCCTCGCGGCAGGGTTGAATCACAGGAAAGCGCCGATAGAAATAAGGGAACGATTTTCAGTTTTTGGTTCTGACTTAGAAAGAGGTTATACTTTTTTAGCGGAAAATGACGCGGTTGAAGGGGCGGTTATCCTATCGACCTGCAACAGAATGGAAGTTTATATCACTACCAAGGATATAAAGCAAGGGTTCGCGGCGCAAATGGGATATTTTCAAAAATCTTCCCAGCTGTCCATAGGTGATTTCCAGCCCTATATTTATCAGTTAAGCTGTGATGAAGCTATGCTGCATCTGTTTCGTGTTATTTCCGGCCTGGATTCTATGATATTAGGGGAAGCGCAGATTCTTAAACAGGTGAAAGAGGCTTATCAGACGGCCGTTGATTATAACGCTACCGACAGTGTTCTGAATATATTATTTCACAAAGCGATGTTTGTAGGGAAAAGGGTGCATACAGATACGAATATTGACAGATACCCCACTTCGATAAGTCACGCGGCGGCGGATTTGGCGGTTCAGGAATTGGGAAATTTAGCTGATAAGAGGGTCTTAGTTATCGGCGCGGGGGAAATAGGTGAAATAACGGTCCAGTGCCTGCTGCAGCATGGGGCGAAGTCAGTTGCCCTCGCCAACCGCACGTTTGAACGGGCCAGGCGCATGGCGGATAAATATAATGTCCGGGCCGTTAATTTTGGTGATTTGCCTGAAGAATTTTCCGGTGCTGACCTGGTAATAAGCTGTACCGATACCGGCGGCCGTTACATTTTAAAGCGGGAAATATACGGCCATTTACTGGAGCGGCGTATGGGCGGCAAGATGCTTATGATCGATATATCCGTTCCCCGTAATATAGATCCGGAGCTGGCTGATATACCGGGGAGCTGTTTGTTTGATATAGACCGGTTGCGGGATGTCGTGGACGATAACCACGCTGAACGCGTCAGGGAGGCTTTTGAGGCCGAAAAGATCGTAAAAGAGGAACTGAATAAATTTATTGCCTGGCTGGACGGCATGTATGTTATTCCGGTCATTACAGCGTTAAAATCCCATGGAGAAGAAATCAAGAAGAGAGAACTGAAGAAAGCCTACAATAAATTGGGAAAACTCAACGAAAGAGAACAGAATATTTTAAATACGCTGGCGCATTCTATAGTTAACCAGCTGCTGCATGACCCTATTGTCATTTTGAAAGAAATGGCCGATAAGCAGCAGGGGCATTATTATGCCGAAATAGTAAAAAAAATGTTCTCTCTTTCCGTCATGTCGGGAGAATGGGAGAGTAATAAGCATGCTGAGGTTAGGCACCAGAGGTAGCCGGTTGGCTTTGGCGCAGACTGAACTCGTGAAAGCGGAATTGAAAAAAATATATCCGCGGGTGGAGACGGAAACAGTAGTCATCAGGACCAGCGGCGATAAAATAACGGATACGGCTTTATGGGCTGTTGGAGATAAAGGGCTTTTTACCAGGGAGCTTGACCAGGCTTTAACCAAAGGCGGGATAGACGCCGCGGTACATAGTCTGAAAGATATTCCGGCGCAGGTTGAGGACGGGCTGATTATAGCCGCGGTATTGAAAAGAGAAGACCCTCGGGATGTGATTATTTCTCACAAAGGCTTTACCTGGAATACTTTGCCGCCGGAAGCCAAAATAGGCACCTCCAGTCTGAGACGGCGCGCCCAGCTTAAATATAAGCGCCCGGATTTGCGGGTGGAAGATTTGCGGGGCAATGTGGAAACCCGTATTAAAAAAATGCGGGACGGTGATTTGGACGCTATTGTTTTAGCGTATGCCGGAGTGAGGCGTTTGGGCATGGATAGCCTGATTACCGATTATTTGCCGGTTGACATTATGATGCCGGCTGCGGGGCAGGGAGCCATAGCGCTTCAGACCAGAGCGGGAGAAAAGGAAACCCGGCAATTGCTGGCGGGTTTAAATGACGCCCCTACTTACTGGGCTGTTACAGCGGAAAGGAGCTTTTTGCGGGAGCTTCAAGGCGGTTGCCGGGCGCCGGTCGGAGCTTTCGCCCGGGCGGAAAAAGATGGTCTGAATATAACCGGTTTGATTTTTGGGCTGGAAGGCGAACGCGGGTGCCGGGCGGCTTTGTCCGGAGAGCTTGCCGCCGCTGAAAGTTTAGGGAAAAATTTAGCCCGGCGGCTGTTGTCGGCGGGCGGAAACGAAATTTTAAAAAACATAAAACAGCGATAAATGGCTGTCAGGAGCAGCGTATGAAAAAAGGCATAATCTATTTGGTCGGAGCAGGACCCGGTGACCCGGGGCTTTTTACCATTAAAGGCAAAAGTGTTATGGAAACAGCGGATGTAGTAGTATTTGACCGCTTAGTCAGTAAAAGGATATTAGCTTATGCCCCGCAGGGAGCCGAGATGATTTACGTGGGGAAAAAAGCCGGAGAGCACGTTATGTCCCAGGATGACATAAACGCTGTTTTAGCGCAAAAAGCGGAGGCCGGTAAGACGGTGGTGCGGTTAAAGGGCGGGGATCCTTTTTTATTCGGACGCGGAGGGGAAGAAGCCCAGTATATAAGGGAACGGGGACTGGATTTTGAAATAGTGCCGGGAATTACCTCGGCGGCGGCGGCGCCTGCTTACGCGGGGATTCCGCTTACCCACCGCGATAATAATTCCTCTTTGACTATTATTGCCGGACATGAAAGTCCGGAAAAAAACCAAAGCTCTGTTAATTGGGAATTGTTAGGCAAAAGTAAGGGAACTTTGGTTTTTTTAATGGGAGTAAAAAATTTGCGTTTTATTTGCCGCCGGCTGATGGAGTGCGGGAAGGACGCGGACACTCCGGCGGCGCTTATTCGCTGGGGAACCTGGCCGGAACAGCTGGTGCTGACCGGACGGCTGGATACGGTCGCGCGGTTGGCGGAGGAGAGGAATATCCGACCGCCGGCGGTTATAGTCATAGGGAAAGTAGTGGAAATGCGTGAACAATTGGCGTGGCTGGAGAAAAAACCGCTGTGGGGTAAAAAAATTGTGGTTACCAGAACCCGGGCGCAAGCCGGCGTGATGGCGGAAAAAATTCAAGCCCTGGGGGGAGAGGCGATTGAATTTCCCGTGATTGCTGTCGAAAGGGAAACGGATTTAAAGAATCTTCATAACGCTTTAAAAAACATTAATCACTATGACTGGCTTATATTTACCAGCGTCAACGGGGTAAATATTTTTTGGGACGAAGTTATAAAATACGGGCTGGATATAAGGGCTTTTTATGATATTAAAATAGCGGCCATCGGAGCAGCTACGCGGAAAGCCCTGGAGGGACGGGGACTGAAAGTTCAGTCTGTTCCCGCCGAATTCCGGGCTGAAGGCATGGTGGAAGCTCTCAGCAAAGAGATTGCCGGGGGACAATGGGCGCTTTTGCCCCGGGCCCGGGGAGCGCGGACTTTACTGCCGGACAGTTTACGGGGACGCGGCGTGCGCGTGAACGAAATTTATCTTTACCAGGCGGTAACAGACGCTGGAACGAACCATACGCTAAGGGATGACATTATAAAAGGCGCTTTTGATTATTTAACTTTTACCAGCTCCTCAGCCGTTGATAATTTTGTTAAAATAATAGGACAGGAAAATGCCGTAACGCTGGATAAAAAGGTAAGGGTATCGTGTATAGGGCCTGTAACCGCTGATACGGCTGAGAAATACGGATTTACGGTTCATGTACGCGCGGACGTTTACACCGTTGATGGTTTGCTGGAGGCGGTTATGGACGATGTAAAAGTACAAAGGGGGAATGATTTTTGATAGGGTGTACTAAATTACTATGCGGCGCCGCTACGGTTTCGGAAGTAATAAAATATTCGGGGCGGGAAGAGAACACGCCGGCCAGGCTGCTGCAATTTTCCGCCGCAAACCGGCCCCTGGTCGTCTGGAATATGACCAATCGCTGTAATTTGCGCTGTAAGCACTGCTATATAAAAGCGGAGGACCACGCTTATAATGATGAGCTGACTACGGAAGAGGCTTTAGCGATGATAGCTGATCTGGCGGCTATGAAAGCGCCGGTTTTGCTTTTCTCCGGCGGGGAACCGATGCTCAGGCCCGATATTTATGATTTGGGCCGGTCGGCGGTGGAAGCGGGCTTGCGTTCCGTGATGTCCACTAACGGAACCCTGATTGACGATAAAGCGGCTGAAAAAATAAAAGCGGCTGGTTTTCAATATGTGGGCGTCAGCATTGACGGAGCCCCGGATACCCATGATGAGTTCCGGGCTAAAAAGGGCGCTTTTAACGACGCTTTACGCGGTATTCACGCTTGCCGGGAAATAGGGATTAAAACCGGGGTGCGCTTTACGGTAAATAAACAAAACCAAAAGGATCTGCCGGAGGTAATGGAAATAATTGAGAAGGAAAAAATCCCGCGCTTCTGTATGTATCACTTGGTCTATGCCGGCCGCGGGGCGGATATGGTGGAAGATACCAGCGCGGCGGAGAAAAAAGAACTGCTGGATTATATAAGCCGCAAGACCGTGGAATTGTTCGCGAGAGGGGTCGAAGTGGAAATTTTAACTACCGATAATCACGCTGACGGCGTCTATCTGCTCAACTATATCAAAGAACGGCAGCCTTCCCGCTACCAGGAAATCGTTACCCTGCTGGAAATGCACGGAGGCTGTTCCGCCGGCACTAAATTTTCCAATGTTGATCCCTTGGGCAATGTACATCCCTGCCAGTTTTGGCAGGACTACACCGTGGGCAATATCAGGGAGAAGCCTTTCAGCGAAATCTGGCGGTCAGATGACCCGCTGATGGTGCGCTTACGGCAGAAAGACCGGTATTTAAAAGGGAAATGCGGAATGTGCGGTTATAAAAAACTTTGCGGCGGCTGCCGCATAAGAGCTCAGGCTGTGTACGGTGATATGTGGGCCGAGGATCCGGCCTGCTATTTGGACGCCGGCGATTTACTGGTTTGAAGGGGGAGGGCTTGATTATGAATTTTCCTGATTTAAGGTTAAGGAGGCTCAGAACAACCGAGACTCTGCGCAACATGGTGCGGGAAACCAATTTGCGCCTCGACGATTTGATATATCCGCTGTTTGTTATTTTCGGACGGGATAAAAAAATTCCGGTAAACGCCATGCCGGGAATATTTCAGTTTTCGCCTGACCGCTTGGGGGAAGAGCTGGCGGAAATAAAAGAACTGGGGATTCCGGCCGTTCTTTTGTTCGGTTTGCCGGAATACAAGGATGCGCGGGGCAGTTCGGCCTGGGATGATAACGGTCCGGTGCAGGAGGCGCTGAAAAGATGCAAGGATACGTATCCGGAGCTTCTGGCTGTTACCGACGTATGTATGTGCGAATATACCGACCACGGACACTGCGGATTATTAGACGCGCAGGGCTATGTCATGAACGACGCTTCTTTGGAATTGCTGGCCCGGGAAGCCTTGTCGCACGTCCGGGCGGGAGCGGATATTGTCGCCCCTTCGGACATGATGGACGGGCGGATATCTGAAATCAGGCGCGCATTAGACGAGCACGGCTTTATAAATACGCCGATAATGGCTTACTCGGCTAAATACGCCTCAGGTTTTTACGGGCCTTTTCGCGAAGCGGCCGGTTCCGCTCCGGCATTTGGAGACCGGAAGGCCTATCAGATGGATACGGGCAACGTTAACGAGGCTTTGCGCGAGGTACGGCTGGATATTGCCGAAGGAGCGGATATGGTTATGGTGAAACCGGCTTTACCGTATCTGGATGTAATAAAAGCGGTTAAGGATACGTTCGGTTATCCAACCGCCGCCTATAACGTCAGCGGCGAGTACGCTATGATAAAAGCGGCGGCCGCGCGGAATTGGCTGGATGAGGAAAGGGTCGTCATGGAAAGTTTGACTTGTATCAAAAGGGCCGGCGCCGATATGATAATTACCTATTTTGCCAAGGACGCGGCCCGGCTGCTGCGAAAAAACGGCTAAAGGGAGCGGGAGGGGAAAAAGTGCTTATATCCTGGAATACCACTAATCAGTGCAATATGCGCTGTGCCCATTGTTACCGTGACGCCGGCGATAAACTGGCGGAAGAGCTCACGACCGCGGAAGGGAAAAAACTGATTGAGGAAATAAAAAAAGCGGGTTTTCAAATAATGATTTTCAGCGGCGGCGAGGCGCTGATGAGAGCCGATATATATGAGCTGGGAGCTTATGCCAAAAGCCGCGGTTTAAGGGCGGTTTTAGGGACGAACGGCACTTTGATTACTCCGGAAGTGGCCGCGGATTTAAAAAAAGCGGGATTTATGGCCGCCGGAGTCAGCCTGGACAGCTTGCGCCCCGGCAAGCATGACGAATTCCGGTGCTTGCGGGACGGCTACTATCTGACGCTTGAGGGAATGAAAAATTTAAGAAAAGCCGGGCTTCCTTTTCAAATTCATACTACGGTCATGGACTGGAATGTGGATGAACTGGAAGATATAAGCGATTTTTGCCTGGAAACGGGAGCGATGGCCCACCATGTTTTTTTCCTGGTCCCTGCCGGGCGCGGCGCTGATATAGAAGAAGAAGCCTTAAAAAAGGCGGCTTATGAAAGAACTATCGCCCGCCTGATGGAGAAACAGAAAAGCGTGAAAATTGAAATAAAACCGACGTGCGCGCCTCAGTTTATGAGAGTGGCGGCCAGCAAAGGCATGCGGACGCGTTTTACCAAAGGCTGTCTGGCGGGCATCAGTTACGCTGTCATAAATCCGCTGGGCTATGTCCAGCCCTGCGCGTATTTGGACCTGGCTCTGGGCAATGTAAGAGAAACCCCTTTTGATAAGATATGGGCGGAAAATGAAGTTTTCCATCTGCTCAGGACGGAGTCGTATGAGGGGAAATGCGGCGTTTGTGAATATAAATTAAAATGCGGCGGCTGCCGGGCCCGCGCTTATTATTATAATCAGAAAAATATTATGGCGGAAGATTCCTGGTGTTTATATCAGCCGAAAGGGGCGTTGAATATTGTATAATCCCGATGAAACAGATATAAGGTTATTAAATGCCCTTCAGTCAGGATTGCCGGTCAGCGTGACTCCGTTCCGCGAATTAGGGCGTTCTTTGCGCATGAATGAGGAAGAAACCATAAAAAGGCTTAACAATTTAAAAGAACACGGCTACATAAGGCGCATAGGCGCTGTTCTGGATTCGCGCCGCATGGGTTTTTATTCTACCCTGTGCGCCTGCCGGATCGGAAGCGGTAAATTAGAGGAAGCGGCTGTTATGATAAATAAAGAACCGGGAGTGACTCATAATTATATACGGGATCATGAGTATAATTTATGGTTTACCCTGACGGCTGAATCGGAAACGGCCGCCGGGATTATTATTGAA
Organism: Syntrophomonadaceae bacterium; assembly: GCA_031270725.1. Lineage (GTDB taxonomy): Bacteria > Bacillota > Syntrophomonadia > Syntrophomonadales > Syntrophomonadaceae > JAISDD01. Next base: position 29,079 of record JAISWS010000165.1, read on the forward strand.
AATTTACGAAAAAAAGCTGATATTGATATAGTGGCTATGCCGGCTGAAAAAGTTTATAAAATTAAAGTAATTCTGGAAGTGAGCGGCGGCGATGATTTACAGTGAGATAATTTACAGTGAAATGGAAAGGAAAGTAATCGAGCTGTTGCAGGGGGACATTCCGCTGACGCCGCGGCCTTATAAGCGCCTGGCCCGGGAGCTTGGAGTCACGGAAGAAGAAGTGGTGGCTTGTATAAAGAAATTGTGTGACGAACGGATTATCAAAAGGCTGGCCGGCATATTGCGGCATAGAAAAGCGGGTTATAATTTCAACGCCATGGTGGTTTGGCAAGTCAGCGCCGGGCAAGCGGATGATAAAGGCGGCATACTGGCTTCATTTCCGGAGGTCAGCCATTGTTACCGGCGGCAAACCCCGAAGGATTTCCCTTATCAGCTGTTTACCATGGTTCATGCCAAAAATAAGGAGCATTTTAGCGGTATTTTAAAAAATATGCGAAGCCGGAGTGGATTGCAAAATTATTTGGTGCTGGAAAGTATTGAAGAATTAAAAAAAAGTAGTATGATATATTTTGCGTGAATCAGCGCGGGCATCGGCAAGAGAGGTAATTGTTACGGGAACTGAAAATTCAGCCAGACTTTTTAAAGAAGCTCAGAAATATATTCCCGGAGGCGTGAACAGCCCGGTAAGGGCCTTTAAAGCGGTCGGAACGGAGCCGCTTTTTATAAAAAAGGCTTACGGATGCAGAGTCGTGGACGAAGACGATAATGAATACATTGACTTTGTAGGCTCCTGGGGGCCTCTGATATTGGGACACGCGCATCCGCGCATAGTGGAGGCGGTTGAGCTGGCGGCACGGAAAGGGACGAGTTTCGGGGCCCCCTGCGCGGCGGAAATCGAACTGGCGCGGATGATTACGGAAGCTTTTCCGGCTATAGATACTGTCAGAATGGTAAATTCCGGCACGGAAGCGGCGTTGAGCGCGGTCAGGCTGGCCCGGGCCTACACGGGACGGGATAAGATAGTAAAATTCGAAGGCTGTTATCATGGGCACGGCGACAGCTTTTTGATTAAAGCCGGCTCCGGGCTGATGACCGCGGGCGTCGCGGACAGTCCGGGCGTGCCGGAGGATTTGGCGCGGCATACGCTGACCGTCCCGTATAATGACAAGAGCGCGGCGGAGAAAATATTCGCCGTTTACGGAAAAGAAATAGCGGCGGTTATTGTAGAGCCGGTACCTGGCAATATGGGCTTAGTGCTGCCGGAGGAAGGTTTTCTGCCGATGCTGCGCGATATAACCGGGGCTTACGGGAGCTTATTGATATTCGACGAAGTTATTACCGGATTCCGGCTGAATTACGGAGGCTATCAGAATATAGCGGGCGTTAAGCCTGATTTAACCGTTTTGGGTAAAATAATCGGGGGCGGCCTGCCGGTGGGCGCTTACGGAGGGCGGCGGGAGATAATGGATATGGTAGCTCCGGCCGGAGATGTATATCAGGCGGGGACTTTATCGGGAAACCCTTTGGCCATGGCGGCGGGAACAGCCGGGCTGAAGCTGCTCCGGGCCGACGGATTTTATGAAAAAATAGCTGAACAAACGCGGTTATATGTCCGGGAATTAAAAAATCTTTTTGAGGCGCGTAAAATAGCGGTGGTCATAAATTTTACAGGGTCAATGTTTACCGTCTTTTTTTCCGATAAAAAATATATAAACAATTACCAAAGCGCCGTTTCATGCGATACGGCAAAATTTGCCAATTATTTTAGGCTTTTATTAAACAAAGGGGTTTATATCCCTCCTTCCCAGTTTGAACTGAGTTTCATTTCGTCAGCTCATGAGGACGGAGATATAGAGGAAGCTTTAAAACGGACGGATCAGGCGTTGAATTTATTTAATAATTGAGGGGACGGTTTATGGATAATAATAAGGCGTGGGAAGAATTTATAATTAATTTGGCTAAAATAAGCAACATTGATTTGAAAAATTATAAAAGACCGCAGATGGAACGCCGCATCAGCAGCTTTATGCGTCAGCAGGGAGTGGAAAATTACAAAGAATTTCTGAGTTTACTGACCGCCAATAAGGATGTTTATCAGAAATTTATTGAGCATTTGACCATTAACGTATCCGAGTTTTTCAGAAACGCCGGCCACTGGAAAGTTTTGGCGGAGGAAATATTCCCGGAACTGGCAAAAAGGCGGGGCGGGCCTTTGAAAATCTGGAGCGCCGGCTGTTCTACGGGCGAGGAGCCGTACTCTCTGGCCATGGTGGCCAAAGAAAAAAACGTAAAGATTGAAAATAAAATCCTGGCTACTGATTTGGACAGGGAAGTGCTGGCCAAAGCCGTTAAAGGGACTTATTCCGAAAAAGAAATTGAGGGCGTGCCTCCGCCCCTTAAAAAAAAGTATTTTAAACAGGACGGAAATTTTTATACAATAAATGATGAAATAAAAAATATGATAAAATTTACAAGGCAAAATTTATTGCGGGATTCGTTTGATAAAAATTTTGATCTTATTTTGTGCCGGAATGTGGTAATATATTTTACGGAAGAAACTAAAAAAACGCTGTATAAAAAATTTGTAGAAGCCTTGCGGCCTAACGGCATTATTTTTGTCGGCAGCACGGAACAGATTTTCAATTCCAGGGAAATAGGGCTACATACCCAAAAAATCTTTTTTTATACAAAACAGTAAAACAAAAACAATAAGCGGGCGATTTTTATAAAAACTAACATTATGAAGCTTTTAAAAAGCAGGATATATTTTTTTCGTATCGAAACCCTATTTTAGATAAAACTCTGAATATATATTCAGTCAGTTTGAAGCTTAAGTTGCCCCACACGGGCAATGGCGTAAAATTATGTTTTTACGGAGGTGGTTTTGAGGGAACGCGGCTGTTGAATGAAGGAACCTTTTATTATTTAGATGAGTAAGGAGGAATGGTCTTGAAGGTTATAGTGTGTGTTAAACAAACATTTGACACTGAGGCTAAGATTGAGTTAAAAGATGGTAAAATCGCGGATGCTGGTATTAATTTAATCATTAATCCGTATGATGAAGTCGCGGTTGAAGGAGCCATCCAGTTGAAGGAAAAAGGCGTAGCAAAAGAGGTAGTAGTAGTTGCCGCAGGACCTGACAAGGCGATGGACGCTATCCGTACCGCTTTAGCGATGGGAGCGGATCGCGGCATATTGGTACAGCAGGACGTTGCCGCCGATGAATACGCGAGAGCGGTAGCGCTCTCGGAAGCGATCAAGGCGGAAGGCCCTGATTTAATTTTAGCGGGCCATGTAGCGGCGGACGACGGTTCATCTCAAGTGCCCACCCGCATAGCGGAAATTCTTGGTTACCCGCATATTAACGTTATTACCAGCCTTGATATAGCCGACGGCAAAGTAACCGCCAGCAGTGAAGCTGACGGAGGCACCCAGGTGACTGAAGTCGCGATCCCAGCGGTTATTTCCAGCCAGGTCAGCTGGAATGAGCCCCGTTATCCTTCTATGAAGGGCATTATGCAAGCGAAGAAAAAACCTGTCGCGACGGTAGCGGCCGCAGCGGCTGAAAATAAAACCAAAATTCTTGAATTTAGCCTGCCGCCGTCAAAACAGGCGGGCATTAAGATTGAAGAAGAGCCGGACGTGGCAGCGGCCCAATTAGCTGATTGGATTAAGAATACCGCGAAAGTTGAACCTAAATAAAAGAATTGACTGGAATTTTAACAAATAGTTAGGAGGGTAATAGATGGCAGGAACTTGGGTATTTGTAGAACAAAGAGACGGAAATGTACGTAAAGTTACCTATGAGATGCTGTCCACAGCCAAAAAATTTGGCGATGAGCTTACAGCCGTAGTTTTCGGAAAGGGCGTTGAGGCTTTAGCGCCGGAATTTGCCAAATACGGCGCCGATAAAGTTTTAGTGGTGGAAGACGATTTACTGGCTAATTATACCACCGGCGCTTTTGTCGCCCAGATAACGGCTTTAATAAATGAATATAAACCGAACGCGATATTATTCGCCCATTCTTTTAACGGCAGAGATTTCGCTTCCCGGCTGGCGCAGAAATTACAGCTGGGGCTGGCGACCGACGCTATTGCCGCTGAAGTTACAGCCGGCAAGGGAGTATTTACCAGATCTATTTATGCCGGAAAAGCCCTGGCGAAGGTGGAAGTTACTACTTCACCGATTTTAGCGACCATTCGTCCCGGTGTCGGCGAACTGATTGAAAGCGCGGGCGCGGGCGCGGTAGCCAAAGGGGCCGTAGCTGTTTCCGCCGGTGACGTTTATCAAACGGTTAAGAGTTTCGAGCCTACGGTTTCAGCCAGACCGGAACTCACAGAAGCTGAAGTGGTCGTATCCGGAGGGCGCGGCTGTAAAGGGCCGGAAGGAATTAAAGTGGTTGAAACCCTGGCGGATCTTTTAGGGGCGGCTATGGGCGGATCCCGCGCTTCCATAGATTCAGGCTGGTTAGGACATGAGCTGCAGGTGGGGCAGACCGGGAAAGTCGTAAATCCTAATCTTTATATTGCCTGCGGTATTTCGGGCGCCATCCAGCATTTAGCCGGAATGTCTTCCTCGAAATTTATCGCCGCTGTTAATACTGATACGGAAGCTCCTATTTTCAGTGTTTCTGATTTTGGAGTAGTCGGAGATCTTTTCAAAGTAGTTCCGTTGCTGGTGACCGAGTTGAAAAAATAAAACCCTGACCGTTACGGAATGTTGCAGCCAGTTTATTAATCGCTATTGCTCGGATAGATGATTTTTATCATCTACCTGAGCAGTGGCTTTGTTTTTTTGAGGAGTTGGTTCAATAATGGCATTTGGATTTGAGCCGTTTGAAGGCGCTTACGAAGTAGCCGAGCGCGTTGTGGGCGCTAATGTTCCTTACGAATGGTTGATTTACTTCATTATGTTTATTCCCATAGTTGTTTTTCTTTACGGCGCCTGGAAAAGGATCGAAATCTGGACGCTGGGCGAAGGAAAAATCAATAGATTTGACAAAATATGGGTTCGCGTAATGTCCTGGTTTACTTTTTCCTTTGCTCAGGCGCGGGTTATCAGAAAACCGCTTGCCGGCTGGATGCACGCTTTAATGTTCTGGGGTTTTTTGGTTCTGGCCGCCGCCGCCGGAGTGGACGCGGCGCATTATTGGACCGGATGGCCTCCCATTATAGGGAACGCGTACGTCGTTTTCTCCTGTATAGTGGATATAATGGGCTTGCTGGCTTTAGTGGGCATTATGGTCTTATTTTATATAAGGTACATTATGAAGCCGGAACGCCTGAACGATACCAAAGCGGAGGACGGCTGGATGATCCTGCTGATTTTTGTCATTCTGGTAACCGGATTCTTTCTGGAAGGGTTAAGGATCCACGTTCAGATTTTACTGGCGCCGACGGGAGACACTTCACATTTGGCGGTAGCGGCTGATTATGAGCGGTTCGCGTCGCCGGTCGGATGGATTTTCGCGAAATTATTTTCCTGGATGAGTATGGGGGCGGCCGAGTGGTCGCACCGGATTTTATGGTGGTTTCACATGGCGGTCGCGTTCCTGTTCATAGCGCTGGTCCCCTTTACCAAGCTGTGGCATATAGTCGCCGGAATGTGCAATTACGCTTTCCGGGATTTGGGGCCTTCCGCGCTGAGGATGGTGGACAATATCGAAGAAGCGGAAACTTTCGGTGTGGAACGTATTGAAGAATTTTCCTGGAAAGATATCTTGGATTTGGACGCCTGCACCAGATGCGGCCGGTGCCAGGAGAATTGCCCCGCGTACAATACCGGCAAAAAACTCAACCCCAAGATTACTATAATACAAAATATGAAAGCGCATATGTACGCTAAAGCCCCTTATTTGCTGGAAGCCAGAAAAGCGGCCCTTTCGGCGCGGGAGACCGGAGAAGCGCCGGTGGCGGTGGCGGAAGGAATCGCGGTGGCGGCGGATACCAGCCTGATTTATGACGTGGTTACCGCTGAGGCGGTGTGGGATTGCACCAATTGCCGGGCTTGCATGGAACATTGCCCGGTGTTTATAGAGCATATTCCCAAAATAACGGAAATGCGCCGCAATCTGGTCATGTGGCAGGGCGATATGCCTTCGGAGGCCCAGGCGGCTTTTACCAACATGGAGCGCAATTATAACCCGTGGGGGGTAGGATGGGCGCTCAGGTCAGACTGGCTGGAAGAAAGAGGTATCCGGGATATAGTGAATCTGCTGCCGGAAGACGGGGGGGATTTTGAATACCTGTTTTACGCCGGCTGCGCGGTGTCTTTCGACGACCGCTATAAACGGGTCGGCGAAGCGCTGATCCGGCTTTTGCGCAAAGCGGGCGTAAGCGTCGGCTATTTAGGGACGGAGGAATACTGCTGCGGGGATAGCGCCCGCCGTTTGGGAAATGAATATTTATTCCAGACTTTAGCGGGACAAAACATAGAGTCGTTTAACAATTACGGGGTCAAAAAAATCATCGTGGTGTGTCCGCACGGATATAACACGCTTAAAAACGAATACCCCCAGCTGGGCGGGCAGTATGAGGTATATCATTATACGGAAATATTGGCGGAATTAATAGAAAAAGGGAAATTACAGGTTACGACGCCGATAAACAGCAGGATAACTTATCATGATTCCTGTTTTTTGGGCCGTCATAACGGTATTTATCAGCAGCCGCGCTCGGTTTTGAAAACCTGCGGAGTTTCTTTGGTGGAGGTCGAAAAAAGCAAAGAATTCGGTTTTTGCTGCGGAGCCGGCGGCGGAAGAATGTGGCTGGAAGAAGAAGCGGCGGAAGGCCATAAACGTATCAATGATACCAGGACCGCCCAGCTGCTGGCGCCGGAACCGAAAATGATAGTAACCAACTGCCCCTTTTGCCTGACCATGATTTCGGACGGGGTCAAGGGAACGGATCAGGGGGAGACGGTAAAGGTGTTCGACGTGGCTGAAGTGTTATGGAAAGCTGTGGAACAGACAATTTAAAAAAATGGGCCGGGCTAAATATTATCGGGGCGGATGTTGTTAATGCAGGATCCGCTTTTTTTCGCCAATATCCTGACCGCATAAGCCGGGCATATGGTGAATAATTTAAAAATTCAGACCCATATAAGGGCGGGCAATCCTAAACATGTGCTTAGAAAATTGGCGCCGGATGGCGTAAAACAAGCAGTCCGCCACCCGAAGCCGGCCTTTTTTTACACCGAAAAGAAAAAAATCCTAATTAAATGTTAACCCAAAGTCCTATATCGAAAGCTGGATTTAAAGGAATTGAAGGTAATAAGAGAAAATTCGGGACAGCGATAAACTCCGGAATACAGGGAAGTAAATGTATTTTAAAAAAAATTGTAAAAAAATCAAAAGTCCTAAAAAAAAGTGTTGCTTTTTGTCTGATTTTCGATATATTATTATAGTACCAATAATAATATATTACGTTACAGGGTAAACGGAAAGACGCGATAGGTTTAATGTGTACGTGGAAAGGGGGAGTTGTTATAGCGGAAGAACGAAATGGCCGCGCGGGAGACTATCTTTCACCCTACGGGACTACCTTTGGGATGGCGGCAAGGAGGGCGGTGGGCGACCTTACAGGTTACAGGCGAAACAGGCCGGAAAATGCTAAGAATGGCTGGAAGTGGTGAGAAAATGGAATTAATAAGAAAAATTAAAATATTACAGAACAAATTGTTGGCGACAATGCGCGCTGGCTTTTGGCATCCGGCGGTTTCAGTCGCCCAATCCCGGGAAAATGGTCCTACCGGGGGGGGGGGGGTATAACCCTGACCTTCCGGATCATTTTCCGTTAATGGCTGGCTGCGCACGGCGGCAAGCACCCCCCAGACTGAATGACCTGACGATAAATTCCGCGAAACAAAGCCGGATTCCGGCTAAAGAGAAAGAATGGCGGACAGACTTTAACAGGAAAGTGGTGAAAAAATGGAATTAATAAAGCTAAGGAGATTACAAAATAAACTGCCGGTGAGGATATTGGCTTGCTTTCTGATTATGGCGGTTCTAATCACCTCCGTCCCAGGAGGATGGTCTGGTATCGGGGGGGGGCAGTGTATCCGCTGAAGTGCCCTCCGGCGATGATACAGAAGGTACGCCAACCGGCGAAGAACCCTCCAGCGGCGAACCGGAAGGCGCGCCAACCGGCGGAACGTCCTCTGGCAGCGGGCCGGAGAGTACGGAGGAAGGCGAACCGGCCGCTGAACCAACGGAAGGGACGGCTCCCGCCGAGGAGGAGCCGCCGCCAAGTGGACAGGGTACGGAAGGAACCGGAACCCCTGAAGATGATGTGGAAATAGTGGAAGAACCGGAAACGCCTCCGACAGAACCGGAGGACGAAGAAGAAACACCGCCCGCCAAGGCGGGAAAAACTGAAGAAGAAGAAGAGGAACTGACAGAACCGGCGGTTCAGGAAACCCTCCGGGGCGTGATATTGCCAAATAATGAAGGTGTTATGTCGCTCTTTGCGATAAACCCAAGTACAGGTATCGGCGACGGTTCCCAATACGGAGAGCTTACGGTAACGCCTAACGGAACCGGCACATCAGACAGAACTGACGTCCTGCAAGTTTACATCTATGTCAAAGCCTATACCGACGCTGTCTATGAGGCCGAGACAGGTTATAACCCGGGGAATTATGATCCAGTTATAGGAATGTCGAGCAGCAACCAAAACTACAACTGGTTCTTGCTGGATTTTACAGAAAACGCACAATACACTTTAGCGGGCATGAGGTTCAGCTATCAGGGAACGGTCAGCAATCCAGAGCAACCAAACCCATCACTACAATGGTGGGAAACTAGTACAGTGATTCAGGAAAATGTACGGGTTAATTTTGGCCCGGGCAACTTAGGCTGGACCAACCGTCTCTATATTTACCTGGATGAGAAGCCTACATACACTTTGACCTATGACGGCAACGGGGCGGACAGCGGAGAGGCGCCGACCGACAGCACGGCCTATTATAACGGTGACACCGCCACACTAGCCGACGACGCCGGCACACTTACCAAGAGCGGATATACTTTCAAGGGCTGGAGCCTGAGCAATGATAATAACATCACTGGAACGGTTGAGGAAGTAACTTTTGCAAACAGCAACATTACGGTCTACGCGGTGTGGGAGGAAGTTCCGGTAGAATATACAGTAACCTATCTGCCTGGCGACCATGGGACATTCGCGCAACAAGAAACAAACGCTCTGCACTACGGAGACAGCACCCCGGAAGCCCCGGCCGCGACAGGCGAAGACGGCTGGAGCTTTGACGGCTGGTCTCCCGGAGTAGCGCTGACGGTAACGGACAACGCGACCTATACGGCGCAGTGGATAAAAGTCACCCTGGCGGTACCGACCGCAACCATAACGGCGGGGCAAGAAGCGCAACTGGCGGCGGCCACCGCAATAGACCCGGCAGGGAAAACCTTTGCCAACGGGACCATAGAAATAGACC
>JAISWS010000183.1 GCA_031270725.1 Syntrophomonadaceae bacterium
GCGAAGCTGGAATATTTCAATCCCCTGGGCAGCGTGAAAGACAGAATTGCCCTCGCGATGATCGAAGACGGAGAAAAACAGGGGCAAATTAACAGTGAAACTACTATTATCGAACCAACCAGCGGTAACACAGGTATAGGGCTGGCGTTTGTCGCGGCGGCGAAAGGATATAAGATTATCCTCGTCATGCCGGAAACAATGAGCTTGGAAAGGAGACGGCTTTTGAAAGCTCTGGGAGCTGAACTCGTTCTCACGCCGGGCGCGGACGGGATGAGAGGCGCTATTCGCAAAGCGGAGGAATTAAGCGCGCAGATAAATAATTTTTTTATCCCGCAGCAATTCGAAAACCAGGTCAATCCCGCTGTTCACCGGGCTACTACCGCAGCTGAAATACTTGAAGATACAGACGGGAAAGTAGCCGCGTTTGTGTCCGGCGTTGGTACGGGAGGCACTATCACCGGAGTTGGAGAGGTTCTTAAACAGACACATCCTGGCACTCACATCGTCGCCGTCGAACCTTACGATTCTTCCGTTCTCTCGGGCGAACCAGGCGGTTCTCACGCTATTCAGGGAATAGGCGCGGGTTTCATCCCTAAAGTCTTTCGCCGGGAATACGTAGATGAGATTTTTCGCGTAAAAAATCAGGAGGCTTTTGACGCCGCCAGGGAAGTTGCGCGTACAGAAGGCCTGCTCGTCGGTATTTCTTCCGGCGCCGCCCTGTTCGCGGCTACCAGGATTGCCGCGCGTAAAGAATATGCGGGACAAAGTATAGTAGTTATTTTACCAGACACCGGTGAACGCTATTTATCAACCGCGCTGTTTCCGGACAGCGGCAGTCTGAACTAAAAGGAGGTCAATTTTTTATGGCTATATGTGATAAACCTATTGAACGGCCGCGGTTTTCGTGTATGCTGGGAGGTGTGCTGGCCACAACGGGCGCTTTGCCAAAAACGGTGCCGATTATCCACGGAGCGCAGGGTTGCGGCGGCTCACTCGCGCAAGGCATCTTGCTGGGCGGATATTACGGTACCGGATATGCCGGCAGCGGCGGTACCCCAAGTACGAATATTTCTGAATCTGAAATCATATTCGGCGGCGAGGATAAACTGCGCGAAGAAATAAAAGGAGTGTTTGAGGTAATGCAGGGCGACTTATTCGTCGTCTCCACCGCCTGTATGACAGATATCATCGGCGACGACGCCAAAGCTGTCATCGATTCTATGTCACCGCTGCCAAAACCTGTGGTATTTCTTGAATCCGGCGGCTTCAAAGGAAATTCCTACTATGGTTACGGACGGCTTATTGAGGAATTATTTTTGCAGTATATACCTGTTTCGGAGAAAAAGAATCCCAAAGCGGTAAATATTTTAGGGTTGGTTCCCGCCTATGACCCGTTTTTCCGGGGCGATTTGACTGAACTGAAACGCATTTTAAATTTATTAGGACTGGAGGTAAATACCTTTATAACCAATGACCAGACACAGGAAAATCTTCTGAGAGCCGGCGAAGCTTCGCTGAACGTAATACTTTCTCGCGTCTACGGCGTAGAAGCCGCGAAGACTATCAAAGAAAGCCACGGCATAGATTATCTTGTGACTGACTTGCCTATTGGCGCCAAAGCTACGGAAAATTTTGTTAAACTGATTGCTGACAGATGCGAAATCGATAAAAAGGAAGTTGATAAATTGCTGAACGCGGAAATCCGCCAGTATTATAATTACGTGGATCGCGCGACGGACGTAATAGCCGATACGGATTTTCAGAATTACGCCGTCGTCGTGGCCAACGCGACCCAAGCACTGCCTTATGCGGCCTATCTTGATAATGAAATAGGCTGGATACCTACGCATGTTTTTATCACGGACGACCTGGATGAAGAACAAGAGGCTATTATCCGGGACGCGTTCGACAAAATTGAATTTGAGACCCGTCCGGATTTGGTATTTGAAACGGATACTTTCAAAATTCAGCAATATATCGAGCAAAATACGCCGCAGTTCCTGGCTGATGAATATTATCCGACCATATCGCCGGCGTTTGTTCTCGGCAGCACGATTGAACGCCGTCTGTCGGAAGTCCTGAAAGGGAATTTTCTGTCGGTCAGCTATCCTATCATCAACAGGATGATTATTTCAAAAGGATACGCAGGCTTTTACGGCGGATTGAATTTGTTGGAAGATCTGATCAGCGCTCAGCTTGCGGGAAGATAGTTTTCAGGGTTATGGCGCCCTTTAAAAGCCCAAATACATTTACAAGGAATGAACAAAATATGATAAAAACAGATGAAAAGAATCCAATACCCCGGAATACGAGAATCCTTGAAATCAACTTCGACACAAAGTTCCCGGAAAACAGGGAAATAACAAGGAGAACAGGTCATTCTTACGGTGGCCACGTCGATGATATGGTTGGCAACGCATGCGCGGGCTGCCTGGCAAACTGTGAGCGTACGTTCTCCCAGAGTACTTTTTGCCAGATGGGGGTGGCGACCCTTATCGGTTTTTCGATCAAAGATTCCGTTGTGATAATGCACGGACCTGTCGGCTGCGGTTCCCAAAGCCACGGAATGGATTTTGTAATCCGTCTTTACGGCGCCCAGCGCGGCAAACAAATGTCAAACGCGCGCTGGTTCAGCACCAATCTCTCCGAGGCTGAAGTTATTAATGGAGGCGAAGAAAAATTGCGCCGCTGCATTCTGGAAGCCGACAAAAGATTTCGCCCCAGCGCTATCTTTGTACTGATGACCTGCGCGCCCTCCATCATAGGGGACGACATCGACGGCGTACTTGACGATCTGCGTTCAGAAGTCACAGCGCCTTTAGTGCCTCTCCACTGCCCTGGCTTCAAAGCGAAAGTTTTTTCTTCCGCTTATGACGTTGTTTATCATGGTATACAACGCGCCGGTTTCGATTTTAAGCCGATCCCTTATGTGGATTATGTGCCATTTGATGAAACTGACCAGGATTATGACCTGAAGATGGCCGCTTACAAATACCGCAAAGACCATACGGTCAATCTATATAACGCGGTTTCCATAGGCGCGCAGGATGAGGCGGAAATACGCAGGCTTCTGAACGCTATAGGCCTCAATGTAAGATTCTTTGTGGAATTCAGTCATCCGGATGAATGGAGGATGATCACTGAAGGAACGCTGAATGTGGCCATGTGTCACGTTCATGACCTCTACTTCCTGGAATATCTGAAACAGCGCTTCGATATGCCTTATATATTGCCAACGATACCCGTGGGCAGCAGCGCGACTAAGCAATTCATAATGGAAATTGCTGAATTTTTCGGGCTTGAAGAAAAGGCGGCGGCCATTTTGGATAAAGAGGAACTGAAACTGAAAAAAGCGCTTAAACCCATCAAAGAACGCGTAAAAGACAAAAAAGTTATCATCGGCGGCGGCTACATGCGCGTGGGAACAGCGGCGCTGCTGGCGGACGAAATCGGTATGCAGGTCGTAGGTATGCGCAACTTTAATTATGATACTTACGGCAATCAGCTTTTCCAGGAAATTGAAGATAAATTGGGGAACATTCCCACTGCTATTTCCAATCAAAGCTCGGAACTGGTCAATATGGTAAAAAAACTCCAACCTGATATCGCTATATCCCATCCGGGAGTCGGTATTTGGATGAATAAATTGGGCGTTCCGTCTATCGCTTTGTTTTCACAGCGGTTTACTTTCTTTGGATATAAAGGGGCGTATGAACTGGCGCGGCGCATTGACCGCACACTCGCCAACAGGAATTACTCCAAGAATCTCAGCCGTAATATAGATCTGCCCTATACAAACGAATGGTATGAAAAAGAATACGATCATTATATTGTCGATAAAACCGCAGAAATGTAGTTTCATACGCCTTCCGGCACAACACGCGGCGGCCAGTGTTTTTTCAGCGCTTCCGCGCGCAATCCGCCGGAAGTGCTGTCCGAATACCGGAAAACACAGCATTCAGTAACTAAAATTCCGGCATTCATATCGTTTCCCGCAGAAGTAAAAGTTTTCTGCTTTTTCTGCTAAATGTGGTAAAGCGCATAATGATCTGACCTAAAATAAGGAGGATAAGCGCATGGCTAAAGAAATTAAACAAATTGCGATTTATGGCAAAGGAGGTATCGGAAAATCCACTACCACATCAAACCTTAGCGCCGCTTTATCGGACATGGGGTATAAAATTATGCAGTTCGGCTGCGACCCGAAAGCTGATTCAACGAATACATTGCGTGATGGCAGTTATATCCCTACCGTACTGGATCTGTTACGCGACAAAGGAAAAGTAAACGCGCATGAGGCCATTTTTACCGGCTACAACGGTATTTACTGCGTGGAAGCCGGCGGTCCGTCTCCTGGCGTTGGCTGCGCTGGCCGCGGTATCATCACTGCCGTACAGCTTCTGAAACAACAAAAAGTATTTGAAGAATTGGACTTGGATTATGTTATTTACGACGTCCTCGGCGATGTGGTGTGCGGAGGTTTCGCCGTGCCTATTCGTGAAGGCATAGCCCAGCATGTGTTCACCGTCTCATCTTCGGATTTCATGGCGATTTACGCTGCCAATAACTTATTCAAGGGGATACAAAAATATTCTAACTCGGGCGGCGCGCTGCTGGGAGGCGTGATCGCTAATTCAGTCGCGCCGGATTCCAGCTATCAAAAATCAATAATTGATGATTTCGTAACGCGTACAAATACACAGATCATGCAGTACATACCGCGCTCAATCACTGTCACGCAAAGCGAATTAAGAGGAAAAACTACCATTGAGGCGGCGCCTGATTCCGCGCAGGCGAAAGTCTACCGGCAACTCGCTGAACGCATAAGCCAACATACGGAATCCAAAACCCCTAATCCTCTTGACTTGCAGGATTTGCGCGCTTGGGCGGCAAAATGGTCGGATCAGATTTTAGCCATTGAAAGCGGCGACATACGCGGCGACGCAATGGCTATATAGCCTTTAGAAAGTTAAGGAGTGAATTTTTATGCGTCTGGCGTTGGCGGCAGAGCCTGAAACTATGATGTCCGCACATTTTGGACGTTGTCCGGCTTTTATAATAGTGGATATCGAGGAGCACACTTACACCTGGAGGATTATAGAAAGCCGCGAAAACGCCTCTGTGTCCGCTTGTAAAGGAAACGGACACAACTCAGCCTCTTTCGCTGAAATCCTCAAATTAGTAGGGGACTGCCAAACAGTAATTGCTCTGCAAATAGGAAACTTCGCGCGGCGCGAACTCGTTCGGAGGAATATATCAGTTTTGGAGCGCGGCGGCTTAGTGCCGGATTTATTGGACAGATACGCCGCTTATTTAAAAAAATGGAATAAAAATTAATAAATATTATTTAAGGGAACCTCTAATAACCTCCGCCGCACATCTTCGGCCGCCTTTCACGCGTTTCCTTTTCGTGAGCGGTGAGCGAACATATGTTATCCCCGTCGGGGGTATGGCTGCGTTTTTCGACGGTGAATCATGGCAAGATTCAGGCCGAACTGCACGCCGTCAGTTATTAGAGATCCCCCCTTAATGTATAAACAGATCTATTTATCGTTTAAAGTAATTACTGAAAAACCCTCGTCCCCAGTTTAAGGCGAGAGTTTTTTTAACGCAGATTCTATATTGTCCGAGTTTATTAACATCCCAAAATCCTCCGGCACATCAGGATCTTCGACGTTAATCAGTTTATGGATAACCACAGTAGCCACATGCGGGTAAATATGGCTGGCGTCATAAAAATTACCCGCCTCAGAAGTTACGGAATTTAAATACATGAAATGCTGTACGCTGCCGAATACTTCTACTATATCCCGCAGCCACCGCAAATAGTACGGATATAATCCTTCCTCCCGCATCAATTCAAAAAGCGATTGTTCCACAGGTGTTGTAAAAATGATAAATTCACTGTCGGGGTTGTGAGTTTTGATTTGCCGTAATTTTTCCTGAACCTGATTATATTCATAATGTGAATACAAATCTTTTCTGTATTTATCGACGGTAGCATAAATCCGCGCCCGCGTCGCTTCGTCATCCGTTTCCGGCAATAAGGTTTTTATGTTGCTACGGTCATAAAAAAAATTTTGGGCGGCGCCGTTTTTAGAATTACGGTAGTTTTGCCAGGCATAACGGGCGGTGTCAAAGGACAGCAAACTGGTAAAAGGATACCATATAGGCTCAGTTTTTCTTATATAAAAATCCGGTTCCTGAAATTCATTAAAAGTTACATTTTTATTGGTGCCGTAAAAATCCAAACCTATAATAATATAATCAAAATCTTCTCCTTTCATTTTTTTGGCATATTCTATGTAAGCGTCATATTCATCTATGATCATGTTGCTGACCGAATAATTATAAACGTCCAGACCCTCAAAATCATACTGGTTAAAATAGGTCGCGCGGCTGCTGCCTAACAGTAAACTGCGTTTGTTAAAATCATTATGGGTGATGAAGTTGGTTTTCTGCTGCCTTTCATCAAATCCGGCCTGAATTTTATTATAGCCGTTAGCATGGGAAAAATTCCACAGCGGGTCTATATAATAATTCAAGTATCCCCAAATCAATAAAATTACAGCTATAAAGCCAATTGTGTATAAAGCCCAGTTCCGGTATGTTTTCATTGTCCTCCCTCAGCATTTTAAAAATTGAAATATAAAAATTCCGTAACTTTGGTTAAATTCAGTATGCAAACC